>CAZHUP010000117.1:0-7750 GCA_964535495.1 uncultured Rhodohalobacter sp. | reverse complement strand
ATTAGGATAATCGGAAATGTTGAACGGTTCTCGCGGAGTAACGCAGATGGCACGCAGAGTTCCGCTGAGCAATAGCAGATTCTCACTGAGAAAAATTTTTTTAAAACCAGTGAGCATCCGCACAATCGGTGTTTATCCGTGTTCTATACCTGAGTACATTTTATTATTGGAACGCAGAACACACGGATCTGGCTGATCACCGCAGATTAAAAAACACTTTTGATCTGTGAACACCCGCACAATCAGCGTTTTTAAGTGTTACATTTAACCGCAGTGGTGCTGTGGGCGCAGTTGGCAGTGTTTAAACTGGAGGCTGCCTACTGGTTAACTGGTCACTTAACAAGTACCATCTGCCGTGTTTGCACAAACTCACCTGCAGTTAAACGGTACATATACACCCCACTGGCAAGGCCCGATGCATCGAATGTTACCTCATGCGTACCCGCATCCATAATGCCGGCGGCCAGCAGAGATACGCGGCGGCCAAGCATGTCGAACACCTCAAGTTTTACATCACTGATAACCGGTAACCGGTAGCCAATAACTGTAACCGGGTTAAAGGGGTTAGGGTAGTTTTGATGGAGTGAAAATTCAACCGGTCCCGCCTCAGGTGGCAATGTTATCGATACCCCGATGTTTTCGGAAGCGAAATGTGGCCTGCCCGGGTTTGTCAGGTTTGAAAACAGAACCTCAACATCTGTTCCATCAAGATTGGCGCGGTTTATGGTTCCGGCACTCCGCTCGGTCCAATAGATCTTGCCGTTCTCCACATCCATGGCGATGCCGGAAGCCGATGAAAGATCAGTGATCAGTTCTTCAATGTCTGAACCGTCCAGATTGGCTCGGTGAATGGAGTTGCTGAAACGCTCAGTCCAGTACACTTTACCGTTCTGCATGTCAAGGCCCAGTCCCCTTATTCTGGAGCCAAGCTGTTCTTCGTCCAGCAGAATCTCAACTTCACCATTATCGGGATCATTGGCATCAATCCGGATTATGGTCGGTTCTTCATCTGGATATTCTGAAACCGCTGCATATAGGTGCGCATTTTCGGGATCAAAAGCCATTGAATTTAACCAATGTGCTCCAAAACCCGGGAAGTTAAAGCTCTTCAGTTGATCGCCGTCGGTATTTATTCGTGAGATGGCTAACGGCATATCATATCCCCAAAACAATGTATCTGAATCTCTATCCAGAAATAGTTTCCACTTATTCGGAGTTGACAGCGCAACATATTCGCGCACAAGGGACTGTACATTAAATCCGTCCAAACTCGCTTTCATCACCTCTCTGAAGTACCCGGTTGTCCAATACAGTTTTTCATTTACAGGGTCGATTACAGCACTGACCGGAGCACCGAAACCCGGTAAAGTTTCTTCAACATTGCTGCCATCAGGGTCAGCCTCCACGATCCTGAAGCCTGCCACACCACTACCTCCTTCAACCCACAACAGTTTGTCTTGCGACCGGTCAAACATCATGTCATTGGGAAAAATACGAATGCTGGATGCCGTCAGTACGGTATCCGCCAGCCCACTATCCACGCTGGTACGCAGTATTGTTCGCTGGTCTACTTCTGACCAGTACAAAATATTTTGGTTATCATCGAAAGTAAGCAGATTCGGTTTCGCCTCAATGACAAGCTCAACATCCCCGCCATCTAAATCGGATTGATAAATTCCGGTTACTGCATTGTTATTTGCTTTATGAACAGACCAGTAAATTTTCCCATTGGCTGTGTCAATTTCTACATCACTGATTCTCAGAAAATCATCATCCGCAATTACTTCCTCAACCTGGCTGCCATCCAAATTTGACCGGCGGATGATACCGTTGCGGCTTTCTATCCAATGTAATTTCTCTGAGGCGTGATCGATACGGAACCGTCCCACATTAGTGGCAACCACTTCCTCTGCGTCGGTACCGTCAAAGCGGGCACGATATATTGAATTGGGATCGCGCTGGAGCCAGTAAATATAGCCATTTTGAACATCTACGCGGATCATTAAGACTTCAGTGCCCCAATCGAGGCTGAATAGTTCCGAGGCATTTTCATCCCCGGGATATCCTTTGCGGAAAATCATGGGATCCGGATAAATTTGATGATCATCCACCCAGTAGATTTCCCCGTCGGCCAGATCAAAGGCAGAGGGCAGGCGAGAATTGATTTGAGACAGAGTGTCTATCGCCGAAGTTTCCAGGTTCCCGCGCAGTACGAGGTTTTCATCATAATCGAACCAGTAGATTTCCTGCATCTGGGCATCGGACGGGCTTGAAAATGCCACGATGAGGAGGACAAAAGCTAACAGACCTATTTTTTTAACCATAGCAGTTTTATTTCATTAACAGCATTTTTTTGCTTTGTACAAAATCGCCTGCCTGAATCCTATAAATGTATACTCCGCTGGCAAGGTTTGAAGCATCAAACGCTGCTTCATGCGCGCCCGCTTCTAAGATGCCATCCACCAGCACGGCCACACGGCGGCCAAGCAAATCAAACACTTCCAAGCGTACTTCGCTGTGTACCGGCAATTGATAGCTGATGACTGTAACCGGGTTAAAGGGGTTGGGATAGTTTTGGAATAATTCAATTTCTCGCGGTAAATCACTTGGAAGATCAGAAATTGAAACCCCGAGTTTTTCAGATGATACAAAAGGTTTGCCGGGTGCATTGAGCCCGGCAAAAACAGTTTCAATTTCAGGATTTTCAAGACTTGTCCGTTTTATTTTCCCGGATTGTTGCTCAGTCCAGTAGAGAAATCTATTCACACTGTCCAGGGCCAATCCAAATGGATTGTTAAGATCGTTTAAAAGTGTTTCAATTGATATGCCCTCGAGATCACTGAATCGGATTTTTCCCTGATCTTTCTCCGTCCAGTACAAAAAACCTGTTTCAAAATCAGCAGCAATTCCCGATATGGCCGAATTCAGTCGGTCTGAATCTATGATAATGTCGATCTCGTCTTCGAATTCATCGGGCGTGTGTACCCGCAAAACAAGAAGTTCTCCGGATGCAGATCCTGTCCAATAAATTTGCCCTGTTTCGTCATTAGCCGTAAACAAACGTGCTGCATACGGAATTTCGGTAAATGTTTTTTGGGTATGTGATTCAGCTTCATAGTTAACCAGATTAATTTGAGAGCCAATACCCCAAAATAACCGGCTGCTGTGCGGATCAACACTCAAGCTCTCTATAATTGGTGCCGATTGGTGAAGGCCATCGGCAATGCGTGTGATGCCAGACCCGTCGATATTAGCCATCATTACTTCATTTGAGAATGTTGTCCAGAATATCTGCTCTTTGATTGGGTCTATGGTAATGCTGATCGGCGTGCCGAAACCTTCAAAATGGACCTGTAAATTATTTCCGTCCGGATCACTACTCCACACTCTTCCGGCATTCATCGAATCGCCAACCCAGTAAAGTTTATTATCCTGTTTATTAAAGGTTAATTCTCTGTTCCCAAGTCTGAGGCCGGTTACAAATGTATCTACTTCAGTATCATTCAAATCGGCCCGGTAGAGATTCCCGTCCAGCCTCGACCAATAAATTTTTTCCCGTTCGGAATCAATGGTCATTGACACGGGAAGTGATTCAAGATTGATTATTTTTTCAATGCCATTTCCATCAGTGTCTGATTTGTAAATACCAGGTCCTTCACCATTCATCTCACCTGTATCCATCCAGTAAAGTGCCGATGATTCCACATCCAGTGCAAAATCCTGCAGTGAAACAAATACCGGAGTAATGCCCGATACGATCTCTTCAATATTGCTTCCATCCAGATTTGCCCTGCGGATTGCGCCATCAGAACGGTCTGACCAGTAGATGAATCCGTTTGAGGAGTGCAATCGAATGGATGTAATATCATCTCCTTGCACCAAATCATCTGTATCACCTGTATCAGGATTTATTTTGCGAATTGTTTGGGTACCTTCGGTATTTGTCTCCACCCAATAAATTCTTCCCTCCTGAATATCAACCCGTACTTTAATTACTTTCCCGTTTGTCTCGATAATTTTCTCAGAATCCGGATCTTGCGGATCACCCTTCCAGATACCGTGTGGTAATGTGAGGTCTCTGATAGCGTAGCTGCTGCCATTTGCCCAGTATAACGCACCGTCTGCAATATCCATAGCCGCGGGATAGCGGGGAATGATCTCCGATATTATTTCCGTTGCACCGCTTTCAAGATTTCCACCATTAACATGATAAAGATCATGATCAAACCAGTATAAATCCACTTCCTGGGATTTAGCAGTAATACTGGTAAAAAATGCGTAAACTGAAATCAGTAAGAAAAACTTCAGAACAAAGTGTTTTTTCATAGACAGCTATCTTAATAATTCATTTTATAAGAGTCATGCTACGGGTTTGAGTAAAAGAATCTGTTCTAATACGATAAAAATAGACCCCGCTTGAAAAGCTTGAAGCATCCCAAATTGAATGATAAGTACCTGGGGTTAAATCTTTATCAACTAAAAGTGAAATTCGACGGCCAATAACGTCAAAAATTTCAATTTGTACGTGACTCGTAGTTGGAATAGTGTACTTAATCTTAGTAGTTGGATTGAATGGATTGGGGAAGTTTTGTGCAATACCAAAACTAAATGTATCCTTTCGTATTTCTTGGTATCTATCAATTTTTTTTGATTTACCAGTCCCACCGATAGTTACTTTTCCCACAGGTGCAACTAATGTAACTGCCTTGTTAATTTTAAATGCTTCAGGATATTCACCTGAGACGATACTTAATGTTCCACCTGAAACCACATTTTCTAATCCAATTTCTATTTTAGAATAAGGTTCAAATATTGAGCCTGCTCCGTAACTTTGTGCATATAAATGACCATTATCAACATATTTCACATCATTCTCATAATAGTCATTTAGAAACTCTGCAAGTTCCAAATTATCAAAACTTGTTCCACCATATGGACAGGATTGTTGTGTATGTATACCTACACTTAAATTGGTTTTATCTTCGATTATTGGACTACCAGAATTACCTGGCTCACTATAAACTTCATGCAAAATATAACCACCTGAATTAAACACATTATTACCTGTAGCTGACTGTTGAGTATATCTATTTACTCCGGCATCAAAACCATATCCAGTAACACGAAATTCATTTGCATTACTTCCCTGTCTCACACGATAAAATTCTCCATATGCTTGAACAGGAAGCAATCCTGAGTTGCTATTTGGTGAAACTTTAAATATTGCCCAATCATGATCAGGTGATAGAAATTGATATATAATACTTGAAGAGATAATCGCAAATTGATCTTCAATAGGAGGGTGGTTTATACTGCCATCCGCATTTGAAGGTGGTACATTAAACTGAATAATATCAGGTGATGTAGTACCATCCATGCAATGACCTGCACTTATTAATAAACCATTTGAAACAATGAAAGCTGTACAAAGCATTGTAGAATCTGGTTCAACTGTTATTATTCGACCAACAGCTAAATCTTCAGAAGAAGTACGATTATCTGTTGGGCAATTTGAACCAGTTTGCTCCTTATTTTGACTCGAAGGCTTTGAATAATTTTTTTTGGCTAATGTAATACTATCTATTTTAAAAAAAATATCCTGGTCATTTATTGATACAAAAAGCTTAACTTCAATCTCATCTCCATTAAAATAAGCCGATGAATTATTCCAATCTGATAAGCTTTTAGAGGTAAACTTTTGGTGTTCACCATCTTTTTGTGAAGTAACCGTGAGATAACTTCTATGGCCAAGATTGTAATCTTCAAAATGTAACCTCATCCATTTAGCATCCTTTATAGAAATAGTTTCACGAAATACTGGTTGAGGGTCATTCCAATCTTGAGTGCCTGAATAAGTGCCCGAGTGTAATGAGTAGACTATTCGTTCACTTGAAATTATCGGTAATTCCAGGCTAAATTTTCCATAAGAAACTCCTTCGTTAAATAAAAGTACTACCGTTATACATAAAGCAATGGAAGTTTTTTTCATTTTTCTCTGTCGGTTTTAATATCATGAATTAATCTTGTTCTATTATATTTTCGACAGCTTCCACCCGTACTTCTAGATACTCAATAGTTTGCTGCTGTTCCTGTAAAGCGGCTATCAAAGCTACAATTAGTCCCTGGTAATCAATCGCCTTGGTGGTTCCGATTTCTGCCACGGCTCTATGGTCTTCCACTTCACGTTCATTCAGAATATGGGCCACCTCACTCACAAGTGAGGGAAAAACAGATTCAACCTCCTGCGCCAATAATCCCATATATACCCCCTCTTCGGAATGCGAAGCAGGCAGGCCGCGAACCCTTAATTCTTCTGCACTAAAGTAACGGTATCGCACAGGACGCAGTTGGTTAACCTTTTCAGCAACATCTCCGTTGCTTAAATCTATGATATCGGTTTTCAATCTCTCATCCGATGCCTGCGTTATGCCCCCGCTTACATAGATTCCATTGGTAAAGTACCCTCCATAATTACTAATACTGCCACCTGTTCCTGATCCCCGTAATCCATAACTGAACCAGCCGCTATCAGTATGTGCATTGCCCCGAACACCTGTATTCATTACTCCTTGTGATGCAAAACTATAAATTCCATACGCTGCCGTATTGGAACTTGTAGTTGTTGTTCTTACATGCACTGCATATCGGGTAATCTCATCACAATTACTTTCTTCATTGCATACGACTTTGAGCTTTTTGTCATTATCTGTCAGATCTGTTCCAATTGCAGTATGCCCATTTTGATCAATAGTGATTTGCGAATAACCAGGTAGTGCAACTAAGAGAGAGAGAGAGAGAGAGAGAGAGAGAGAGAGAGTATAAACCATGTTTTCATAAAAACCTCCTATGAGTTTGGATTTACCTGACGGAGGTTAAAAATGCCTGTATCGTTACAAACTACATTTATGAAACGTGGGAAAAGGCGTTACCAGCAGGTTGGTAAATTTGTATAAACAAATACGTAAAATAATTTCAATTCTGCAAAAATTGTCCGTATATCACTGTTTTTATTGATTATTTATTAACCTAACAGCCAGTGTTTATTCGCGTTTTATATACCTCAGTGGGCAGTAAAAGCGGCGGCGGCAGTGGAAGTACTGCCAACTGCCACTGCCAACTGCCTACTGATCAAGGTGAGTTCCACATTCTTTTTACTTATCTTTAATCAAACAAATTTTTCATCTTAATAACACAAATTAACGAATGCACAACATCGTAAAAATTCCGGGAGACGGAATAGGCCCCGAGATTACAAAAGCGGTTGTTGATATCCTCGACACCGCAAAAGTGAAGATTAACTGGATTGATGCAAAAGCAGGAGAAGGCGTTTTTAAAGAAACCGGAAATCCGATACCTGACGAAACCATTGAGGCGATCAAAAAACACAGAGTTGTATTAAAAGGCCCGCTTACCACGCCGGTTGGTGCAGGTTTCAGATCAATCAATGTGGCGTTACGCCAAAAGTTTGACTTGTACAGCAATATTCGTCCTGCTAAATCGGTACCGAACGTAGGCAGCCGTTTCAGTGGTGTGGATATTGTGATGTTTCGGGAAAATACGCAGGGTTTATACATAGGCAAGGAACACTGGGTAGGCGACGATGAAACACATGCCGAAAGTATTGCTGTTGTCACAGAAGGTGCCAGCCGTAAAATTATCACAGCCGCTTTTGAGTATGCCAAAAAGAACGGCCGTAAAAAAGTAACCTTGGTTCATAAAGCCAATATTTTAAAACTAACAACCGGCCTGT
>CAZHUP010000116.1:0-7851 GCA_964535495.1 uncultured Rhodohalobacter sp. | reverse complement strand
TTGTGCTGAGTACACTGATCTTTCGATGAGACCTGATAGCGTCCCATAAAAAAGTCTTCCGAAATGTTGGAAAATTTCACAATACAGAATCTCTTTCCCCAACGCTGACAGATCCGGTGGGTGCTGTCAGGTTCTTGTATCAGAATCGACATTCATCCTCGGAAGGCCCACTTTATAGTGCACTACAATCACGCGGATTAACACAATCACAACAATTCCGGTTAATTGAGCTACAAAAAGTGCATCGAAGAAGTGCAAAATTAAGGTAAATATAATTCCGCCCGTGACAGCAGCAATGGCGTAGATCTCTTCCTGAAAAATGAGCGGTTTATCACCTGCCAGCACATCACGAAGTACACCGCCAAAACATCCGGTGATTGTACCCAACGCGATTGAGATTCCAACACTCATCCCCGCTTCCAGTCCGATCTGTGTTCCCATCACGGTAAAGAGCCCGAGTCCGGCAGCATCAAATGTGAAGAGCCAGCCTTCCAGTTTTTTCATTCGCCGGTAGATGAGAAGAGTAAAGATAAATCCGGCGATGACTGAGGTAATGGCCAGTGCATCGGTGAGCCAGTTCACCGGCAGGTTACCGATCAGAATATCCCGAATAGTACCACCGCCAATGGCAGTCACAAAAGCCAGGACAAAAATTCCGAACAGGTCAAAACGGCTTCGGATAGCCGCCGTTGCCCCGGAAACAGCAAAGGCAAATGTGCCTGCTGCTTCTATAATGAGGATGATTTGTTCGGGTTGTAAGTACATTAACTCAATATTCAGTGGTTTAAGTTGCCACGGAAAAACGGAATGGCACGGAACACTCTGCGAAACTCAGCGGGTCATCTGCGTCACTCTGCGAGAAATCATTAGTTATAGTTTCTAGCAGAGGTAAGCTGATTATTTGCTATATGCTTTTTCAATTGTGAAGATCAATAGAGCATCTATCTACCATTAACCATCTACTACTTACGCCTTTTCGATAATATGAGGTAAGTTTTCGAGAATGTCTGCCGTCATCTTGTCGAGGTCAAACTCATGCTTCCAGCCCCAGTCTGAGCGGGCAGCCGAATCGTCAATGCTATCAGGCCAGGAGGAGGCGATCTCCTGTCGGTAATCCGGTTCATACTCAATTTCAAAACCGGTAATCTGTTTTTTGATAGAATTGGCAATCTCCTCCGGCGTAAAACTGATCGCCGCTACATTGTAACTGGTTCTTACTTTTACCTGCTTTTCAGGAGCCTGCATCAAATCGATCGTCGCTTTTACCGCATCGCTCATGTACATCATTGGGAGTGCCGCATCCGCTTCCAAAAAACAAGAGAACTTTTCACCTGCCAGTGCTTTATGGTAGATATCCACAGCATAGTCTGTTGTACCTCCACCCGGCAGAGATTTGTAACCAATCAGCCCGGGATAGCGCAGACTTCTGACATCTACCCCAAATTTATTGTAGAAATAGGCGCACCACTGCTCTCCGGCAACTTTCGTAATTCCGTAAACCGTGGAAGGATTGGTCGGTGTATTTTGTGGCGTATCTTTCTTGGGAGCATCGGGACCAAAAACGGCTATGGAGCTTGGCCAAAAAATTCTCTCTAAATTTTTCTCCTTCGCAATATTCAGCACATTGAGAAGTCCATCCATATTTAGCTTCCAGGCCAGATCGATATTTTTTTCGGCATTGGCTGAGAGCAACGCAGCGAGATGATAAATAATCGTAATTTTGTATTTCTCGATTACCTCTTCAATACGCGCTTTATCCATCACATCCAGATGTTCAAATGGGCCGTCACCAATCTGTTCATTCGGTTCCCGGATGTCGGATGCGATTACATTATCCGTCCCATAGATGTTTCTCAATTCAGCGGTGAGCTCACTCCCCAGCTGCCCGCAAGCTCCGGTAATTAAAATTTTACTCATTGTACAGTTTTAGTTATCTCAATTTTTCAGTTATGGTAGAAATCTCCCCTCCTGTGTAAGGAGGGGATTAAGGGGAGGTTGCCCCTCAAACATCATCTATTGTAAGTCCAAACTCTTTTGCTCGAGTTTTAAATACCCTTTCAAGATATTTCAATACGGTTTCGTAATCTTCATCAAAATCTGAATTCTGAATCCTTATCATTTTAATTCCAAGTTCATTCACGTAGCCATTTTTAGCATTATCAGCTTTCTTTTTATCAGAATAGTGATGGACATTTCCATCAATTTCAACAGCCAACTTTAACTCCGGACAATAGAAATCGATAATATAGTTACCAACTCCAAATTGTCTTCTTACTTTAAAACCAAACATTTTCTTCCCTTTCAGATCACTCCAAAGACGCACTTCCCATTTTGTCATATTCTTCCGAAGATAACGGCGTTGGTTTTTGGTCTTTTTGGGATTTAACATTGTTCAATCACGGAAAATTGATGGCCTGAGTTGTAATTCAAGGAGGCAACCTCCCCTGTCCCCTCCTTGCTCAGGAGGGGAACTCCCTAACCATGTTCTAATCTATAACACCCAGTTCTTTACCTACCTCAGTAAATGCTTCGATCGCTTTATCGAGGTGCTCTTTTTCATGAACAGCTGAGAGTTGAACCCGGATCCTGGCTTCCCCTTTAGGTACAACCGGGTAGTAGAAACCGATCACATATATTCCCTTCTCCAGAAGTTTTTCGGCAAAATCCTGCGATACTTTTGCATCGTACAACATTACCGGCACAATGGGATGATTCCCCGGCTTGATATCAAAACCGGCATCGGTCATCGCTTTTCGGAAATAAGTGGTGTTATCCTCCAGCTTGTCTCTCAATTCCGTTGTTTCACTCAACAGCTTCAACACTTCAATAGATGCCCCGGTAATTGCAGGAGCCAATGTATTTGAAAAGAGGTAAGGACGCGAACGCTGACGCAGCATGTCTACAATCTCTTTATGAGCGGCTGTAAATCCACCGGAAGCACCGCCAAGTGCTTTACCCAGCGTTCCTGTGATGATATCCACACGCCCCATCACATCATGGTGTTCATGAACTCCACGGCCGGTTTTTCCAACAAACCCGGTAGAGTGGCATTCATCACTCATTACCAGGGCATCATACTTGTCAGCCAGGTCACAAATCTTGTCAAGCTGGGCGATGGTTCCGTCCATGGAGAACACCCCGTCTGTAGCGATTATTTTTGTCCGCGCCCCGGAAGCTGCTTTCAGCTGCTCTTCAAGATCTGCCATGTCATTATGCTTGTACACATATCGCTGCGCCTTGCACAACCGAACCCCATCAATAATAGAAGCGTGATTCAGCTGGTCAGAAATAATAGCATCCTCTTTTCCGAGAAGAGGTTCAAAAACACCACCGTTGGCATCAAAAGCAGCGGCGTAAAGAATCGTATCCTCTGTGCCTAAAAACTCAGATATTTTTGCTTCCAGCTCTTTATGAATCGTCTGTGTTCCACAAATAAATCTTACTGAAGACATCCCATAACCGTACTCATCAATTGTTTTTTTTGCGGCGTCAAGAACCCGGGGATGAGACGACAATCCGAGATAGTTATTTGCGCAAAAGTTGATTACTTCAGCCCCTTTCGTCGTTTTGATGACGGCACCCTGTGGTGTCGTTATAACACGCTCTTCCTTATACAGTCCGTCTTTTTTGATTTGATTCAGCTCGGCTTGCAGATCGTCTTTCAGATTTGAATACATAGTATGGCAGGTTTAAATGATGAGTTGCTCTATTTTCGGATTGAAAATAAGAAAAAAAGAGGAGTGTTTTGGTAGTTGTCTAACCATGCTCGGGCATTATAAAACCCGCTTAAACAGTTCAAAGCTTAAATAAAATTATTTGTGAGAGTATAAACATATTAGATCTTTAACAGATTGTAAGATACGGGATAACTTCTATAGATTTTGACCGTACAAATCACTATCTAACCAAAAATCATTAACCTATTCATACTTTATGGATGCAGATCTTCTTACCTGGATTTTTCTTGGTGGCGGTATTTTGTTAATGCTGCTGGAACTAGCCCTTCCCGGAGGTGTCGCTCTGTTTTTAGGGTTCAGCGGATTAACAGTCGGTGTGCTTCGATTTTTCGGCCTCCTTTCAAGTGCCGGTGCTTCTGTAGCCGTATGGCTAATTCTATCTGTTGCCCTAACTATTGTGATCCGTCCATTTATAAAAAAATACTTCAAAGCTGAAAGCTATTTTAAGTTTGCGGATGAAGATTACGAGGCCATGGACCAGATAGTTGATGTTGTTGCAGAGATAAATGATGAGGATAACAGCGGAAGAATTAGACTTAATGGAACAAAATGGAGAGCCAAATCTCTTGAAGGAACCATCAAAGCAGGCGAAAAAGTAAGACTCCGTTATCGCGAAAACACAACCTGGATTGTTGAAACCATGGGTATAAAGGAACCCTCAAAAGAGCAACTCAGAAAACGAAATAAAAACTAATTATGTGGACAGCACTACTCATATTTTTCGCAATCCTTTTTGTGATTGTCACACGCCTTTTCATCATTGTAGAGTTTCGGGAAGAGGTGATCCAGGAACGTCTGGGTAAGTATAAAAAGACGCTATCGCCGGGATTTCATTTTATGATTCCCTTTGTTGATCGTGCCGCCTACCGGCAAGAAATGCGCGAACAGGTCATAGATGTGCCTAGCCAAACCTGTATTACCAAAGATAATATCGAAGTAGCCGTCGACGGGTTAATCTACATTAAGGTGATGGATGCGTATCGAGCCAGCTATGGAATATCGAATTACATAGCCGCGGCTGTAAATCTTGCGCAAACCACCATGCGAAGCGAAATCGGTAAAATCACGCTCGATGATACGTTTTCGGAGCGGGATATGATGAACGAAAACATTGTTGAAGAGATCGATAAGGCAGCTGATCCCTGGGGGATTAAGGTAATGCGCTACGAGATCAAAAATATCAGTCCATCCAATGATATTGTAGATACCATGGAAAAGCAGATGGAAGCCGAGCGTGAAAAACGTGCTGAAATCACAAATTCTGAAGGTTACAGGGAAGCACGGATTAACGAATCGAAGGGAGAGCAGCAGAGTCAGATTTTAATCTCGGAAGCTCAGCGTCAGCGCAGAATTAATGAAGCTAAAGGTCGGGCTAAAGAGATTGAGCTGGTTGCAACCGCAACAGCAAATGGAATCCGGCGCGTTTCCAGGGCTATTGAAAAACCGGGTGGCGATCTTGCTGTTAAAACAAAACTGGTAGAGCAATATATCGACCAATTCGGCAAAATTATTAAGAGTACAAACGTTTCGGTTCTGCCAACGGAAACGGCCAATCTGAAAACATTTTTTGAAGGCGTTGGGACTCTTAAACGTCACACTCAAAGTAGTAATCCATCTTCAACAGCTAATCCACAGGGACCAACATCATGAGTGCATTAAACATGTTTAGCCAGGTTGTTCTGGCAATTTTTGCGATCTATCTGACTTTTAAATTTTTGCAGGCACTTCGCCTTGTGCCAAATCAGTATGCACATATTGTAGAGCGGCTCGGAAACTATCATAAAACGCTTGGGCCCGGATTTCACGCTCTGATTCCTTTTGTAGATAAGGTCGTTTACAAACAGGATCTGCGTGAGGAAACCATTGAGGTAGAACCTCAGGAGTGTTTCACTAAAGATAATGTGAAAGTTGAGGTGGATGGTGTTCTTTATCTTAGCGTAGTCGATCCTGTTAACGCCAGTTACGGAATTACCAACTATCGATACGCCGCGGTGCAGCTCGCACAAACTACCACACGCTCTGTGATTGGTCTTCTGGATCTTGACGAAACGTTCGAGGAGCGAGCAAAGATGAGTAAAAAAGTAGTTGAAGTTCTGGGGGATGTGGAGAAATTATGGGGGATTCGTGTGCATCGGTATGAAATCAAAAATATTAACACTCCCCGAACCGTACAAAAAGCGATGGAGCGCCAAATGACCGCTGAAAGAGAGCGCCGGGCCGTTATTGCCAAGTCGGAGGGAGTCCGGGATTCTAATATAAATGATGCTCAGGGACGCAGAGCCGAGATGGTGAACATCTCTGAGGCAGAGATGCAGCGCCGAATTAATGAAGCCGAAGGATGGGCCAATGAGATTGAAGCGATCGCTGAAGCCACCGCAGTATCCATCGAACAGATAGCCGCGGCTATTTCGCAGCCTAAAGGAAAAGAAGCGATGAAGCTGCAGCTGAAACAGAAATACCTTAAAGTACTGGACGGACTGGGTAAAGATGAAAATCAAATCATTTTGCCAAAAGACATTACAAACTACGATGCCCTGATCGAGGGACTCTCTTTGGAACAACTTGATGATGTTGAGGATATCGCTGAGAAATAAATCTGAGAGAGCTTGTCTCTGTCTGTTCCATAATTTTTGAATTTTGTCCCTTCTTGACAGGTTGGGGAGCTAATAAAAAACCGTGGAACTGAGAAACCGACAAACCGCAGAACCGAAAAAGTGGGTTTTCTAAACTTCCCGGATAAATACTTTATCAGTTCTTCAGTTTCTCGGTTCTTTATTTATCGGTTTTACTAAGTTTGTTCTTCTGTTTATCATTTATCCTACTCCTTTCTGCGGTTTGAATACTTTTTACAAAGATTGCAATCAGCTCGGAACATTCTGCAATAATATCATCAATATTCTGCCTTGATTGGAAGAGTTTCACACGATTACTCATCTTGAGATTTCCCCGCGTTTCCCTGAGCTCTTTTAGTATAATTTTCATTTTATGAACAAAATCTTTTCTTGACTCTGCAGCTTGCGCTTCCCCATAATGAATTCCCGGTGATGTTCCCGATCGAATCAACTGCTTTGATAAATGTAGCCCTACATACCGTTTTATATTCATCGACTCAGCAGCTTCGATAATTGTCACTCCAAAATTAATCAGACGATCTTCAAGGTCATATATTTTTCGTTTCATTGCTCTCCGATTTATTACTCTTTTCTATATGAAACCGGAAATCAAGATTCCTTACACTTCTTTTTGGAAAAGCACTTCATCGGTTTTTCAGTTTATCTGTTTGTTATTTATCGGTTTTCTACCTCTGTTTTTATGTTCTACGGTTCAATAAAAAAGCCTCAACCCGATATCGGATTGAGGCTTTCAAAATCAAACTGAATGTTCAGTCTGGGTTTTTATGGGGGTGGAATTACATCATTCCTCCCATGCCGCCCATTCCTCCCATTCCGCCCGGCATTCCACCGCCTGGCATTCCGCCACCGTTGTCGTCATCATCGTTCTTTGATGGCTTGTCGACAACTACAGCTTCGGTTGTCAGCATCAGGCCGGCAACAGAAGCAGCATTTTCAAGTGCGGTTCGGGTTACTTTGGTTGGGTCGATAACACCCGCTTTGATCAGATCTTCGTACACTTCAGTACGTGCGTTGTATCCAAAAGCGTCTTTTCCTTCAAGCACTTTCTGTACAACGATAGATCCTTCAACACCGGCGTTGTTGGCAATCGCTCTCAATGGAGCTTCAAGCGCACGCTTAATGATGTTGAATCCAACTTCCTGATCGCCGTTTTCAGCTTTCAGTTTATCGAAAACTTTCAATGTTCTCAGGAATGCAACTCCACCGCCGGGAACAATTCCCTCTTCTACGGCAGCACGTGTTGCGTGCAGGGCATCTTCAACGCGAGCTTTCTTCTCTTTCATTTCAACTTCAGAAGCAGCTCCGATATAGAGTACTGCAACTCCGCCGCTCAGCTTAGCAAGACGCTCTTGCAGCTTCTCACGGTCGTAGTCTGAAGTAGTATTCTCGATCTGAGATTTAATCTGATTAATGCGCGCTTTGATGTCATCAGATTTTCCGTTACCGCCAACAAGAGTTGTATCGTCTTTGGTAATGTTCAG
>CAZHUP010000115.1:2576-8211 GCA_964535495.1 uncultured Rhodohalobacter sp. | reverse complement strand
TGTCGCAGTTTGATCATGGGGATATGTAATTTTCTGTTTGGACAGATAATGGGTTTCAACCCCGGGAAAAAACCATGCCTTATTATTTTCGCCGAACAGTGGGTGTGGTTTGTAAGTGATGAGCAATGTTGAGGCGACATTCACAAATTATTTTATTGGACCCATCAACCTACAGAAGATTTTGCTACCCGATGCCAGATCAATCCAATTCCAATCATTACCAAACCGAGCAACATAATTGTCAGCTCAATCCAGAAGGCCAGAAAAAGACATCCGAACAGACCGAGGGCGGGAATCCATCTGGGATATAGTCTCAGATCGGCGGGCATCATAAAGGCGGAGAGGTTGGTGATGGAGTAGTAAATGAGAACCGTGAATGCACTGAAAGACCAGGTAAAGACTACATCCCCGCTGAGAACCAGCAGGCCGATCACAACTCCGGTTGCCAATACAGCCGGAACCGGGCTTTGAGATTTTGGATTAATACGGGCTAAAACTCCGGGAAGATCTTTTCGTCTTCCCATGCTCAACATTACCCGGGACAAGCCAAGCAGAAGATTCAAAAGGACACCCAGCATCGCCGTGATTGCTGCAAAACTGATAATCGGTCCGATGTAGGGCAGAGAAAGAGTCTGAGCAACTTTCATTAACGGTGCAGCTTCTCCGTCAATGGAGTTGCCAAAAGCTTCAGCTCCCATGATATTCAGGGAGGTCAGGGTAACGGCGAGATATAAAAAGACGATGACAACCATCGCCAGTATAATCGATTTTGGAATTGTTTTTCGAGGTTCGGCAACCTCTTCTCCCAATGTAGCAATTCGTCCATATCCGGTATAGGCTACGAACATCAGTGCTGAAGCATAAAGAACAGAGGAGATATCACTTCCTTCAAACATATTTAGAATTGGATCTGTTGGAACGCCTGCTACGAATAATCCGGCAACCACCAGAGCAGCGAGGCCTGTCAGGGTGATAGTTACAATCACTTTATTAGCACTGTTGCTTCGGCTGATTCCGCCCGATACCAGAATGGTCATAATCAGAAGGATTACAATTCCCGATATAACAAGTGTTGAAGTGGAAACTTCAATTTCAAACAGGTAGAACAGGTAGCTTGCACAACCCAATACAGCAGTAGCGGCAGAGGCCGATTTGGCAATCAGAAACATCCATCCGGCTGTAAATCCAAAATAGCTTCCCAGAAATCGATTTCCGTACTCATAGGTTCCACCGCTTACGGGATGTGCTGCGGCTAACTGAGCGCTGCTTAAACCGTTAAAAGTTGCCAGAGCAGCTGCAATTATGATGGCGATGACCACACCGTTGCCTGAAATTTGTGTGGCAATGGCTATACTTACAAAGATCCCGGTTCCCACAATGGACCCGAGTCCCATCAAAATGGCTCCGGGAGTCCGGATGTCGCGTCTTAATTCCGTCACTATACAATCGAGTCAGGTTTGAAATGGAGTGAATGATCTTAAAAATTATACTGAAATCATATTAACTGTTTGTTAAATCCTGGTATGTAACTTTTTAGTGATCAAACTTTTTATGTTATGATGTTCCATCCGAATCAAATATTTTCAAACAGCTAACAACTGTAATTCTATCAACATAAAAGAGATATGAGTTTTGAAAACAGGTGGTACGTAAAGTATACCACAATTTTGCTCGGCATGATTTTGACGGTTTACGTGATGATTGTTGCCAAGTCAATCTTGCTACCTATCCTCTTTGCAGCACTGCTCTCCATCTTATTGGCTCCATTGGCATCCTGGTTTGAAAAGTACAAAGTACCAAGGATTTTGGCTGCACTGATTGCTCTTGTGATTGGTCTATCCGTATTGGTAGGGGTGGGTTATTTTTTCTATACACAGTTAACGGCTTTCGTAGATGATATTGATCTCATTAAAGAACGTACTGAAGAGCTGTTGGCCGGGCTGGAGGATTTTTTAATTACATGGTTTGATTTTGAGGGTTTTGTCCAATATGAAGAGATAGAAAACCTTTTTATTGAATTTATTCGGGATAACACCGGTACTCTGGGTAGGGGAATCGCCGGAGCGGCATCTGTGGTTACGACTGTATTTTTGGTCCCGGTGTTCATGTTCATGTTTATTGTTTTTCGTGAATTTCTGAAATCATTTCTGTTGAGGCTGTTTGGTCGGAAAAGTGAGATGCACGCTGCAAAAGTTCAAACTATAATGACCAACATTCAGGTGGTGGTTCAGCGTTACATCACCGGGGTGATGATTGTTATTGTGATACTCTCTTTTCTGAACAGTATCATGCTGCTGGTGATTGGAGTGAATCATGCCGTATTCTTCGGAGTATTTGCTGCCATGCTGAATATCATCCCATTTTTGGGGCCGATTTTCGGATCTGTTCTGCCGATACTTTATGCTCTCTTAACGATGGACTCCCTGATCTATCCAATTGTTATTTTGGCCGGGTTTTATATCATTCAACTGTTTGAAAGCAATCTGTTCACGCCGGTTATTGTGGGCAGTCAGGTGAGCATGAATGCGCTAATTGCACTCCTTCTGCTTTTTCTGGGAGCTCAAATCTGGGGATTGGCCGGAATGATTCTCTTCATACCGCTCGGAGCTATGCTTAAAGTTGTTTTTGATGAAATTGATTCCCTGAAGCCATACGGTTACCTAATTGGCCGCGTACCGGATGAAAAACGTGATGAGAAGAGTATCTTGGCACAGAAAATCAGTAATCTGAAAGAGAAAGTTTCAAAAGATGAGGATGAGGAAGAAGAGTCAAATTCATAAATTTTAAACTTCAGGATTATATTTCATTTTGTCATAGCTGGATAAGCAACAAGGTCCAATAAAAAAATGGCAAATTTTATTTTTCATTCAACCAAATGACAACATCATGAAAATGCTCTTAGCAATTCTATTCTCAGTTATCACCTCTCTGCTTGCTATTCAGGGGCAGGCTCAAACGGTTGTTTTTCAAAACGTAAATCTGCTTTCGATGGAGGAAGAGCGGGTTCAGAATAATCAAACCGTAATCGTAAAGGATGGTATAATCGACTGGGTGGGACCGACAGCGGAAGCTGAACTGCCACGTGGAGCTGACATAATTACCGGTGATTATTATCTGATGCCGGGTCTGGCTGAGATGCATGCCCATATTCCCTCACAGCGTCAGGGTGAAGAGTATGTCAACCAGGTGCTGATGATGTATGTCTCACAGGGAATTACGACTATTCGTGGGATGCTGGGTGAGCCATCTCACCTGGAATTACGAGAACTGGCAGCAAAAGGGGAGATTATCAGTCCGAGAATTTTTACCTCAGGCCCCTCGTTTAACGGAAACTCGGCAACCACACCTGAAAATGCGCGGCAGATGGTGCGCGACCAGAAAGAAGCGGGATATAACCTACTGAAATTGCATCCGGGTTTGTCGCGTGAGGTGTTTGATGCTATGGCTGATGAAGCGCAAAAAGAAGGTATGGAGTTTTCGGGGCATATTTCATACGACGTTGGACTGGAACGAACTTTAGAAGCGGGGCAGGGTACGATCGATCACCTGGATCGCTATATGGAATTTATGGCCGGTGAGGCAGCCAATCGTCCCGATCCCAATATTATCTATTTTGGATATGATTTGACTCCGCATGTGGATGAATCGTTGATTGATGAGGCTGCACGACGAACAATGGAAGCCGGTGTGTGGAACGTGCCGACTAATACGCTGCTGGAGAACGTTTTCAATCCGGACAATACGGTAGAGGTGATGATGAACTGGCCCGGTGTGGACCGGATGCCGGAAAATGTGGTAAACGGCTGGCGTAATTATATTGAAAATATTCGCTCATCTGGTGACTACGATGAAGAGCAAGCCCGGAATTTTCTGGAGATTCGAAAGAGACTGACACTCGCCCTGCACGAATCTGGGGCGGGTCTGCTGCTTGGAGCTGATGCACCGCAAATCTTCAACCCGCCGGGATATTCTGCCCATAGAGAGCTGGAACTGCTCGTTGAATCAGGACTGACGCCTTATGAAGCTCTGCAAACCGGAACGGTCAATGTAGGGGAATATCTGGGAGAGGCGGATCAAACCGGAAAAGTAGCTAAAGGTTACCGGGCTGACTTAATCTTGTTAAATGCCAATCCATTGAATTCCATTCCGTTCAACAGTCACATTGAAGGTGTAATGGTTGGGGGGAATTGGCACTGGAGTGATGAACTCTATTGATAGTATTAAGCTATCAGGATCACTTGCATATTGAGATAATTTTCAAATTTGAACTCAGTATGGCAACTTATCTTTTACACGTTAACTAAAATCGTCAACCTCATTCAGGCATCTAAAACAAATAATTTTTAGTGGCAATGCCCGTGATCGGCAGACCAGGTAGTTCCGGGCGGGCAGTCCTGTTGGGCGTCCCCACCTGTTAGTACAATTCCTGCCAAAATTAATCCCAGAATTAAAACAACGGCAATTCCAATCATCCCGGTTTTAGATGAAAATCCGGATTGATCTTTCTCCATGTGGCAGTTTTTATATTTCTTACCGCTTCCGCAGTGGCAAGGGTCGTTTCTGTCGGGCTTCTTTGCCATAGTATACAGTTGACTTGGTTAAAACTAAGCTTTGATGAATGTGCAATACAGTCACTCTATTCTAAATAATACTTTTGGAATAAACCACACAAATATTGCCATACCAAAAGTTCAATCAGAGACAGCAGTACAATGTGTTCACCATAGTCATCAATTGATTCGCGCAGCGCTAATGCCACCGGAGGAACAACAAAAGAGATGAAAACAGCTGCCGTGCAGACCAGTTCTTCGGCAACATCGCGGATAATTGTGAATAGCGATGCGATATCATAATAATTGCAACACCCAAATAAATACTGAGATAAAAGACTCACTGCTAATTTGTTTGTTTTCAATCATGATTTGCAAAATTCAAGGATAGGATTAATTTAAGGGCGTGTATTGCTTAAAGTTAATTAACCATTAATCAAACTGTAGACTGATATGAACAATTCAACACTTACTAAAAATCATGACCTGGCACTTCTTCTTTTACGCATAGGTGTAGGTTTTGTCTTTATTGTAGCCGGTTGGGGGAAACTGACTGGAATAGAAGGGGTTCAGGGATTTTTTGGCAATCTTGGTATACCACTGCCGGGAATTATGGCGTGGGTAGTTGCACTCGTTGAGTTTATAGGTGGAATCATGGTATTGATTGGAGCCAAAGCGCGAATTCCAAATCTACTATTAGCCTTTATTATGCTGGTTGCCATATTTACTACAAAACTGGGTGATTTTGATATTTCCGGAGCCGGATTGAGAGTGGATGTTCTGATGCTGCTGATTACACTTTCACTTGCTATCATGGGCAGTGGAAAATACTCCGTGGATGCAAAGTTTCTCAACAAGAGCAACGAATAGCAGAGTCTTCGCAGAAAAAAGCTGAATAAAATATAAACCCCTTCATTCGAAAGAGTGGAGGGGTTTTGTTATTAGAAGAGACCTGACAGCGTCTACATTTTCATTAGAAAAATAATTGCCACGGCTCATCTTTTGACGCGAAGCGAAACACGGAATGGTACATAAAACCTCTTCCGTGAATTTCTGTGATTCCGTGGCTATTTGTTTTTGCTATA
>CAZHUP010000115.1:0-2476 GCA_964535495.1 uncultured Rhodohalobacter sp. | reverse complement strand
CATAAAACCTCTTCCGTGAATTTCTGTGATTCCGTGGCTATTTGTTTTTGCTATAAATAGATTGGGATAATATTTAACCACCCCTTTATCCCCTCCTTTGAAAGGAGGGGAAATGACTTCAAGTTCAGGGCTTTATTACTAACTCAGAATTTAAAACAATCCTGAAATATTCCCTTCTTCATCCACGTCCATGTTGTAGGCTGCGGGGATTTTTGGAAGGCCGGGCATCAGCATCATGTTGCCACACACCACAACCAGAAATTCCGCTCCGGCAGAGAGACGGATGTCGGTTACCGTCAGCGTCCAGCCTTTGGGGGCTCCCAGTTTGTTCTTCTGATCGCTCAGTGAACTCTGTGTTTTGGCGATGCAGACCGGCAGCTTGTCGTAACCCATCTTTTTGAATCGGGACAGCTCTTTTTCAGCCTTCGTTTCAAAGTAGATCTCATCGGCACCGTAAATCTCTGTGGCGATGGTCATGATCTTCTCTTCAACCGGCAGGGCGGAATCGTAGATCGGCTTTACATCTGATGGAGTTTCGGCTGCTTTTACCACTTCTTCGGCCAGTTTAGCCGTTCCTTTTCCGCCATCCCTGAATGCCGTATGCGGTACGCATGCTACACCCTGTTGCGAGCACCAGTTCTGAATCCAGGCGATCTCTTTGTCTGTGTCGTCATCAAACCGGTTTATGGCTACTACTACGTTTGCTCCAAACTTCCGAACATTCTCGATATGTTTTTCGAGGTTCACAATTCCCTTTTCAAGTGCGGTCACATCCTCTTTATTGATGTCATCCATACCTACACCTCCGTGCCATTTCAGCGCTTTCACGGTGGCAACAAGTACTACTGCAGATGGAAAGATGCCGGTCTGTCGACCCACGATATCGAAGAATTTCTCCGCACCAAGATCAGCTCCGAATCCGGCTTCTGTAACCACATAATCCGCAAATTTTAGCGCCATTCGATTGGCGATCACGCTGTTTGTACCGTGTGCAATATTTGCAAAGGGTCCGGCGTGAATCAGAACGGGAACACCCTCTGTGGTTTGAACCAGATTTGGCATGATCGCCTCATTGAGAACCACGGCCAAGGATTTTTCTGCTTTCAAATCTTTAGCGTGAATAGGTTCATCACTTCGGGTATAACCGATAATCATATTTCCAAGTCGGCGTTTTAGATCTGTTCTGTTCTCTGCTAAAGCAAGCACAGCCATAATCTCTGAAGCGGCCGTTATAATAAAATTGGATTCACGAGGAACACCATTTGGATATCCGCCAAGGCCGATCACTACATTTCGAAGGGCACGCTCATTCATATCCAGCGTTCGGTTCCAGACCGGTCGGGTGAGGTCGATCTCTAAATCATTCCCCTGGTGGAGATGGTTATCCACTATAGCGGCCAATAGATTATGTGCCGTTGTGATGGCGTGCATATCGCCATTGAAGTGGAGATTAATCCTCTCCATAGGCACAACCTCTGACTCACCGGCCCCGGTCGCTCCGCCTTTCATTCCAAAAACGGGTCCGATAGAGGGTTCTCGCAGTGTTATCATCGCATTTTTTCCGATCTCTTGAAGCCCCTGCCCCAAACCGATACTGGTTAGTGTTTTTCCTTCACCGGCTCTGGTGGGAGTTATGGCTGTAACCAAAATCAGTTTACCATCCGGCTCCTGTTCTCGGTTTTTCAGGGCTTTCAGCCTGACTTTTCCTGTATATTTTCCATAGAATTCAAATTCGTCCTCTTGTAGATTTAGTTCAGCCATGAAATCTCTCATGTGCTTCAATCCGCCTTCTGTAGGTCTATTCATGTTTGGTAGCTCCGTTATTTTATTTTTTTCTTTATAGTTCGACTCAACATGACCTGTCAGCCTTTGAAAAACCTGACAGCGTCTACCCAGCCCTCCCACGTCGTAAAAGCACACCGCATGGAGGGGAACCGGTATTTGATAGATATCTTAAGATAAAACCTTCGCTCGTATATGGTGCTCCTGATCAAGTGGGCACAGGACAAGCGTCGTTCATTTCTTTCAGGTATATCATAGCGTATGATCCAATTGATCACCCTCAAATTGAACGATTGGACATATAATAATAATTTAAGGATGCAGATGTCTTAAGGGAATCCCTGAATTCGGCATCATTTTTACAAATAGGCCGGGCTTCATTTATTATGTTCTTTATTTAAAAGATGATTTTAATGTTGAGCAAAATTCCCCTCCTTGGAAGGAGGGGATTTAGGGGAGGTTGAGATAACTTGGAGTCTATTTAGAATTTTAAAACTATGGACTACCACCCCCGACCCATCCTTACACAGGAGGGGAGAGCTATTTCATTTAAATGCAGTACAAAACCCAAATTTTTATTCAACAAACCACAACTCAAACCAAATCAAACAACATGAAGAATTTGATACGAATGCTTTTGATGGCGCTTTTTTCGGTGCTGTTTGGCTTCACTTCTGTATTGGGTCAATCGACT
>CAZHUP010000114.1:0-8355 GCA_964535495.1 uncultured Rhodohalobacter sp. | reverse complement strand
GCACGTCCAGCAGGGCGTTGGGCGCAATCGGGGGAATGCGGTACCGGTTTTTGATGTCGGAATCCACAGACTCCAAAAAGAGATTCAGTGCAACCCGGCTTCCGCCTGATGAAAAAAGAAGTCTGTCAAAGGTGTCTCCGCTGTTTTCAAGTGCCTCTGCTACCTGTTTCCCTGAGGATTGAAAAGCCTCAATATTTTCCAGATCGAGAACGATCTCCCCGGCTTCCTCCGCGTAGATCCAGTACCCTCTGCCCGGAAGCAGAAAATCAACGGCCTCATAACCGGAGCCGTTAAAAACAAACTTTGGCGTTGAGCTAAGTATCCCGTCCGGATCTTCGATAGCCTCCGCAGGCAGTTCGCTTACGAGCCCGCCTGCAATATTCCAGCCTTCTTTCAGAGATAGTGTTGCCTTCTGAATTCCGGCTCCTCTCGCCTCGTACACTTCGTTCTCACTGCTTCGCGCCCAGTAGCCCTTTCCCGAATTAAGCTGATCTACAAGCCGGTACGTTTCGTCAAATTCATAGACAACTGAGTTTGATAAAGGAATTCCCTCCGTTTCAAACGGCAGGCTGATGAGGCTCCAGCGGTCACTAATCTGTTCGGTCGAATAGACGTAGCTCACAAGGTTCGACAGGTCACTCTCTGTCCCGTCCACATCTACAGAGCTTACGGCATAAAATGTGCTGCCATCCGGAATGTCCGTCTCAATAAACTCCTGAACACCGGAAGTTACGGTTGTGTGAAGAGATAGATCTTCCGGTGTCTCTCCTCTGTACACATTAAACAGTTCGATTTCTAAATTACTGCTAACATCCCAGCTGAGCTGAATGGAATCGGATCCCTCAAGTTCGTTTAAAGAGAGAGAAGCCTGAGTTAACTCAGGTACAAACCGAAAGATCCTCGATTCTGAACCCCAGCCAATAACATAGATCTCGTTGTCACTATCAATACCAAACGAGGGAATCAGCAGATCGGTGTTGATCAACTCGGTATTGGAAAGCACCTCCCAGGTCTCATGATCGATCTCGAGAGCCCAAATTCGGCCCGATATAAAATCTCCATAAACATATTTACCATATAGAGAGGGGTTCGCCGTACCTCTGTACACATACCCTCCGGTTATTGAGCTTCCCGTATCGTCCGCGCCGTGCTCATACTCAAATACCGGCATCTCCAGACCGGTTTTGTCGCAACCCGACCTTTCGCAGTGACTACCCGCTACAATTGGCCAGCCGTAGTTTTTTCCTTTTTCAACTATATGAATAATTTCCCAGCTTCTTGGCCCGACATCTGCCACCCAAAGCTGATCTGTTTCGCGGTCAAAACTCATCCGCCAGGGATTTCGCAAACCCCACGCATAAATTTCATCCAATCCATCCGTATTGTTAACAAATGGGTTATCCGGCGGTATTAAATATCCTTCATCAGTGTTTATATCTATTCTCAGAATTGCACCAAGCAGATTCATCGTATCCTGGCTGTTATCCCGGCTTCCGCTTCCGCCGCCGTCGCCGGAACTAATGTAAAGATATCCATCAGCCCCAAACTCCAGAGATCCGCCATTGTGATTGCTAGCAGGCTGATCAAATTCCAAAATGATTTGCTGAGAATTATGATCGGCTTCTTCATTTGGTGCCTGGAATCTGGAAATCCTGGTTTTATACTGACCATTGTCCTCATGTGTGAAATTAACAAAAAACGATGGGTTTTCAGGAAAATCAGGATGAAACGCCAAGCCTAACAATCCACCCTCTGACCGCAAAAAGACATTTTCAGGTAAATCAAACCAGACCTCAGGGGGGGAATCCGGGTTGTCTTTATTAAATCTCTTAATTAAACCATCTCTGGTATAAACATAAAGATACGGGCTGCCTTCGTGCGAAAACTGAGCCCCAACCGGGCGGGTTAACTCAGCCGGGAATGCTTCCACTACTTCCAGCTGCCTTGAATGCCCTTTGTCAGTAACTGAAAAGTTTATCAGCAAAAAGATTATCGCGAAAAGAATACAGTTAGTTTTCATCTTGATTACAATTTTTAAACAGGTTTTGATACAGCTTTAATGGTATCTATTATCTAGAAAAATTCAAAGTCCTATATGAAGTGAAAGTTCCCTGATAAAGTAAATATTATGAAAAAACAGATTCGCTTATCAGATTGAACCGCCTACAGGCAGTGCCGCGGGGCATCAATTCAGAATCCGTTATAATGTTAGACAGGTTGAGGATTATTCGGAAGTGCGGCTTTAGCTGGAAGAAGACTTTATTGGGTTATCCGATCTGTTTATAATACTTACTACACTTACCCTATACATTGTTGGTTTAAAGATCACCGATGTGTTATTCAAGCATATCCTGTAATCAAAACTTATCGCCACTTCAGCAAAACTCATTCATCAATTCTTATACCCAATGACATCTCGTTTCTACATAATAACAAGGGTATCTCTCAGAATTGCCGCGTACTCATTAACACCCGTTCTGAACTTTGAGATATTATTGGTAGATGGAAAACCAAGCCATACGGTTCGCCTGTTGCCTCTTACTCTAAAATGGGCCGGTGAAGGGATAACGTCTATTCCAAAATGGTGAAAAACCCCGGCAGCTCTATGCATGTGAGCCGCACTGGTTACTAAAATGACCATTTCGGATGCGCCAAAACGCTCCGAGTACACTTTCCCTTCCTCAAACGTATTACCCGGCTCCTTCTGCATCAATGTTTTTTCCGGATCTACACCCAGCAATACCGCCGTCATCTGAAGCATTTCAGCCTGCGTGGTTCGCCCGCTTGACGAGTACCCCGACAGTACAAGCGTGCTGTTCGGAAGCTGGTTATGAATTCGTATCCCCTCACTCAGCCGTGCAAGTGCCTGGAGTGATAGCAGTGAGTTTGGCGGCAGCCTGTCATCAAACCCGTGTCCGCCTCCTAAAATAACAACGTGGTACTCCCGGTTAAGCTCCCGGTCATTTAACGACTCAATATTTAAAGGAACATAGCGGTTCTCAAGTGAATCGAGTACCAAATTAGGAATAAGGGGAGTTGATATGATAAAAAACCAGCTCACTGCAGCGAAAACAATCCATTTAAACAAAAGCTTCATCTCTAAAAGTTTGGCTGCATAACAAAACACCACCATGAAGAGTAAAATATTGAAGGGATCAATTATAAACTTTATCACTACTGTGTCCAATTGCGTACCTGTTGAGAGGTTTAAAATCAATAGAAAATTCGGTCTCGTAAACCCACCTCTGCGTTCTAACTGCCCCCGATGGGATGCCCATGGCAAACGCTCGATCGCTGTCTCCTCCCTGTTAGGAGAGGTATTTCCTTCCCCTCTGAGGAGGGGACATACAAAAGAAAGATCGCAACGCGATGCTTTCCATTGAAAGGGGTGGGTTCCCCGCCCTGACGCGATGCCTCACCCTCACGGACCCACCTCTGCGCCCTCGCTGAACGCTCGACCGCTGTTTCCTCCTCCCATAGGGATCCCTTTCGGGGCAAGAGGAGAGCTGTTTTCTTCCAATACAAGCTATTGATAGTATGACCGGTACCAGTCAACAAATTTCTCTATGCCTTCCTCAATATCCACCTTTGGGCGATAACCAATATAGTCATAAAGGTCGTCAACGTCGGCCCACGTGCGTTCTACATCTCCGGGCTGCATCGGCAACATATTTTTTTCAGCTTTTAACCCAAGCTTTTTCTCCAGCAGTTCAATAAAATCCAGCAGATTTACAGGCGACCCATTGCCGATGTTGAAAAGCTGTGTTGGCGCTGCATTATTCACCACCGCGGGAGGCCTGGGTATCAACCGAACAATACTCTCCACAATATCGTCGATATAGGTGAAATCACGCGACATTTTCCCGTTGTTGTAAACATCAATGGGTTTGCCCTCACGCATCAGGTTAGCAAATTTATAGTAGGCCATATCGGGCCGACCCCAGGGACCATAGACAGTAAAAAACCGTAGTCCCGTTGAAGGAATATTGTACAGGTGCGAATAGGTGTAAGCCATCAACTCATTCGCTTTTTTTGTTGCTGCATATAGGCTTACCGGATAGTCGGCACGATCGGCAGTGTTGAACGGAATCTCCGCATTTGCCCCGTAGACTGAACTAGAGGAGGCATAGATAAGATGCTTCACCTTTGAATGCCGGCATCCCTCCAGGATATTTAGGAATCCCTCCACATTTGAGGAGGTGTACTCGTGCGGGTGATCCAGGCTGTAGCGTACCCCGGCCTGGGCGCCGAGGTTGATAACCGCATCATACAACCGACTTTCAAACATACCCTCAATTTCAGTTCTGTTGCCCAAATCACCTTTTAAAAAAGAGAATCCGCCATCACCAGAATGAAATCTTTGAGTTTCAATTTTTGCTTCGATTAGACTTTCAGATTCTATACCGAGTTCATTCAACCGGGCGATTTTTAGTTCGGGACTGTAATAGCTGTTTAAATTATCCACTCCGGTAACGCTGAACCCTTCATTCAGCAGGCGCTTTGTGAGATGAAAACCAATAAATCCGGCCGCACCAGTTACAAGAATACTATTCATGTACTTTCAATTAAGATGAACTGAATTGGATTAATATTCATTTTTAGAATATTAGTTTCTTGACCATTCAAAGGTCGGTAATTTATCTGAAGGATAACAGATTACCGGCTCACCTTTTATTTGGTTTTAAAAGTGATGAATCTTTTAAGATTAATGGAACAATATCTACATCCCGCAAAAATATGTAGTCCTTGTCGAAATTAAATCTGCCTCTTTCAATTTCTGAGCCCTCACCACAGAGATGCTTTACAGTATCCCCTACAAGATCGAAACCAACATCGCCCATAATTCCCGTATAAGCCATATGCCTGATATTTATTTCAGTAACCTTAAGGTTTCCATCACTATCTTCTTTCAGGTCAAAGCTATATACACCGTGTGGTTTTACCCCTAACTTTTCTGAAATAAAATCCATCACCTCTTCGCAAAATTCCAGCAGTGGCTCTTCATTTATAAACTTGCCGTATGATGTATTACCGGTTACCTTAGAGGGTGCAATGTCAGCCATTACATACTCTGCACAATGAAGGCCCGCATTTTTAATGCACTCCCCATCAATATACATCATTTGATTTGCGAGATGACGGCCAGTCAAGAATTCACTAATGGTAAACTCTTTAATATTTTTATGAATAAATAACCATGCCTTAAGATCCTCTCTCCTGTTTAGTTTCAGGGAACCCAGCCCGCCCGATCCTACTGATGCCCTGATCCAGCACGGATACCCGATCTCTTTTTCTATCCGATCAAAATCCGGGGCCTCGGGTGAAACCCTGATTGTCTCAGGAATATACCCCGAACCTCCAAGAAGGTCTGCCATAGCCGCTTTATCCATCAGTGAGTTAGTATATTCAACCGGTGGTAACAATACCGGGCATATATGCTCGCCATTTTTTTTGTAATATCTACCCCACTCAAGCGCCTCCATTTCCGGCTGTATAAATGCAAAATCTATCTCCATCTCATCAACTATCCGTTTCAACTCAGGCCAGTAGCCCTCTTCATCCGCACGAGGTATTAAAATACACTCATCAACAAGAGAAGGCATATAAAAACCGATCGCTTTGGGGTTTGCATCCAGCCCTATAATCTCGCACTCAGGAAATATTTTTTTTAGCCGCACTGCAATCGATCGTGGGGTGGGGCCGCCAATCCCGGAAATCATTATTTTCATCTATCCGTTATTTTTGTTTTTTACATACTCATCAAACCGGGGCATCAATACGTTTTCACCGTAGTTAATTCCATCCCGTTTAAAGACTTTAAAGATTGTCATCCAAAGAATTTTCAGATCGAGCCGGAACGACCTGTTATCGACATACCAGATATCCAGCTCCAGTTTTTTATCCCACCCGATGGCGTTTCGGCCGTTCACCTGCGACCAGCCTGTAATCCCGGGGCGTACATCATGCCTGCGCATCTGTTCATCTGTAAACCAGGGCAGGTAGTCCATAAGTAAAGGCCTCGGCCCCACCAGGCTCATATCGCCTTTTAGCACGTTAAAAAGCTCCGGCAGCTCATCCAGGCTGGATGAACGCAGAAATTGACCGAACCGGGTCATACGCTTCTCGTTGGGCAGCAGATTTCCTTCTTCGTCTGTCTCGTTTGTCATCGTCCGAAATTTAATCATCTTAAACGGTTCGCCATTATACCCGGGCCGTACCTGCGTAAAAAAGACCGGCCGGCCCAGCTTCATCAATACCAGCACCGACACCACAAGGAGTACCGGGGAGAGAATGAGAAGTCCTAATAAGGATGCTATGAAATCAAATGTACGCTTTAACATTGGTAATTATTTTTTGGCCAAGTTTACCCTCGGCGTAAAAAGGGATTTAGATTCTAGCCCTGTCGGGACTCGACATGGAGGGGAGTTTTTTGATTAGTCTATATGTCTTTGAATGTTTACTCATTTGCAATTGATTGTTTATGCTATCCCCTAATGGACTGTGAGATAATAAGTGATCAGCAGCAATTTTGATAACTTGATATCAACCACTCCCAAGGGGATCCCTTCGGGAGAAGTCTCGAAGACCCGAAGGGTCACGAAGAGCATCCAATTGATAATTTTGAACTTCGTGTTTCTTCGCGACTTTGTAACTTCGTGGCAAAATTAACTGGATAATGCATTTGATTAGGAATTTTCTCACAGTCTCTAATAAGGGGAGACTGAGAGGGGTGTTCAGTGGGTTGGAATTAACTCCGAAGGACATCCCCCTCAATCCCCCTTTGATAAGGGGGACTCATCCACCTACAGAAACCGGTTCAACCTGTTTAACTTTCTTTGTTGAACACGAACCATCATACTTTTCCAGCATCGGCTTCAGGCCTTTTTTAACCGGGAGCTGCCAAAGCAGTTTACACCAGTCGTGATTTCCCTCAATAAGGCCGGGGCCGTTGTCAGTTACCACCACATCCCAGCCAATTGAACGGTTTTGAGGATGCTTCATGGCCGCTCGTTTTACCATCTCCAGGATTTCACTCCAAAAAGGAACCTGGAACCCGGTAATCTTTACTCCTGTCACCGGATGAACGGTACACTCCTCTTTAGTAATATCACCATAAACTGCCGGCCCGCTTACAACCCCTGAACTCTCATCAATGTAGGCCGCCAAGTTGCCTGCTGCCATGTTGTCAACCGGCGAATCTACAGAGATCCGAAACCTGCAACCCAGGATATCCACATCCCCTTTATGGTTCAGCTGCGTGATAATTCGCACCGTATTTACTGCAGATGGAGAGAGCAGGTTGATATGCTCATGCTGATTAATAAACTCTTCTACAAGATCATACCTGTTTTTTTTCATAAATGGATGTATGTTCGATTGATCAAACTCCGAACAATCTCTGATCTCAACCTGTGCACCACACTTCCCATCCGATTTTTTAAATACAAGCTTGCCTGAGCGGTTATTCAAAATCTTTTTTGCGTTTTCAGTCTTTTTCAAATCCACAAGATCCGCGACAGAGTGCACAAAGAATTCCCCATAATTTTTATAAAAAAGAGTTTTGTCGTCAAGAATCTGACGCTTCTCCTTTGGGTTCATCCCAAGCTGATATTCGTACATGTGACCGGTGCCGGCCCATTCAGACCGCTGTTTCTCTGAAAGCTCATAAAAGCGAAACTGAAAGTATTCAAGAATGGAGATGTTATGTCTGAATACCGATGAGAAAATATCGGACAGAACAGAAGCTTTACTCATCCCGGCCTCATTGTTAACATAATCCAGGAAGAGCCTGAACTTCTCCCGATCTAACTGCTTCAGATAGTATCCAAAATATAGCGTCCGTTTTAATTTCATCTCTGCACAAATTTAATTCTGTTCATGGGTAAACTAAACATATTCTCTTTCAAGATTGAATTATCTCTTTTTAATTATCTTTACCCCCCCTAATAAAACCAGTCGATTGATCTTGCCAGGACTCTTTCTGCGCTATTCAGCCTTGAGTACGATGTATTCATCGGTTTTTTTGTAACAAATTGTTCGCCTTTCCGCCGAATAGCATTCCCTGCCACCAGGTGCGCGGGCACGAACGGGCCTCGGTTTTCAAGCAGCGCTTCGTATTCACTATCTACGGGAATAATATCCGAAACTGTCTGTTTGAGTTCATCAATATACTCCTCATACTTTATATGTTTGCATTCAACTCCCTTCGTGTGATATTTTGTTAGGATATTAATGAAAAACCAGTTGACCAATACTGTCAGAGTGCTTTTAGGGACGATATCGTGCTCTATTCCTTTTTTCAGATCTTTTTTTGCCCTCTTTTTATTTGAGTTCCATACATCTCCAAACCGCCTT
>CAZHUP010000113.1:0-8395 GCA_964535495.1 uncultured Rhodohalobacter sp. | reverse complement strand
ACTCCTCAATACAGTGGGTACGATAAAGGACTAGAGTATTTAAATGAGGGGGATGTTAGAGAGGCCCTGAATCATTGGATCAGGGTAAGAGACAGTTTGAAAACCGGTCGTGAAGCCGATTTTCGGATTGGAGCAAAATTCTTAGAAGTGGCCGTTCAGTCTGAGATGAAATCTCTCTACCCTCTCGCAACTGAAATATATATGTGGGGCCTTCAACATCAGGATATTGAAACCATTCAAAATGAGCTGGTTTCTGAAATTAACAGACTTCAATACATCATTTCTGAAGAACAATACAGAGAGTGGATTCAATTAGCACAAAATCACAACCCCAATGTTCTCATTCAAATAAAAGAGTTTTGGCAGAATGCCGACCCTGTATTTGGTTCGTCTATAAATGAGAGGCTTATCGAGCATTGGGAAAGAATTGAATATGCCCGGAAGAACTTTACCCGGACAAACCACACATCTTTCGGAACAGACGACAGAGGGATGATCTACCTGAAGTATGGCACACCGGATAGAATTGAAAGCGGCAGCTTTAATCTCGATAATTCCAGAATCCAGTTTTTTTCCCGCGAAGTGCTCCGCCAGCAGGAGGAAGAGGTTGATATAATGGGGCAGGATCAAGCCTCGAGGAGAGCCGGTGGCGGAGGTGGAGTAATGAGTGCGGCAATTAATGATTATTATCTGAACAATTTATCCAAATCTATTACTGACAGGGTTATTTCTTATGGAATCTCAGATAATTACGAAATCTGGGTTTATGCTAATCACAAGGTGAACCTACCTGAAAATCTGATTTTCATATTTGGAAGAGACGCTGCATCCGGTCGCTACGGGTTGGTAAAATCACCGGAAGATTTTATCCCAATGAATGCTTTCAGAGTACAGAGTGTGAGAGGTTCGGGCTATCAATACAACGTAGGGCCGCTGCTTCAGCTTTCGCTGTATAATGACCTGAAATTTACAGACGACCGATTTCTGGATATCTACAACGATCTCTTTGATAATTTAATGAGTAGTGAGTCTATAATTTCAGAAGGAGCCAGTACCTATTTAGCTTCTAAATATGCCGACGAACTAAGCGCAATGCGGAATGCGGCACCCGAAAATCTCTCTATTTATGATTTAGAGTTAGACAAGATTGACCTCGACTATAAATCGTATCAGTTTTTTGATGAATCTCTTGATCCCTACGAAATTATCATCCTTTTTTCCTCTCCCCACGAATCCATCATCAAAGATAATTCCAAATTTCAGCAGCATTTTGAAGACAGCGATCCTGAATATTTCCTGAGCCACCGTCTGGTCGCTTTTGACCAAAACCGAAACATGACGTCGGAGATAAATGATTATCCCGCCGTATCATTTGAAAATGATTTAACCCCCGGTAGATTTATCCCATCGACCAGTGTTTTCAGAATACCTGGTAGCAGAGACATAGAAACTATCAAGCTTTTTGCACAGGTGATCAATCGTTCACTTTTAGATTTTGATAATCAAAATTATCACCACTCCGACCTCACAACTCCCCCTCAAATTATTTCAACTGGAAAAAAGACAGTAGAGAAGAGTTCAGAAAAATCAGAGAGTAACGATCAGTTCATGGTAAGTGACGTCATCTTTGGTTACAGATCTGATTTTGAAATGGACGATGAAGATGAGCTATTAATACCTTTCCACGTACCGAAAGAAAATGTTATAACAAATAACTTAGATCTCCACTTTCTATTCGAAGCTTACAACATTCCTCAAAACGAAGATGGTTTTTATACCTTTGAACTAACCTACGAAGTTAAGCCTGAGCGAAGAGGGTTATTTAGAAGAGTATTTGGAGGAAGTGCATCACCTGAGCAAAATATCACGCTCACTTTCGACAGTGAAAAACCAAGATCAAAAAATCACATAAGCGTAGACATCTCCGATTACAGGACAGGGAAATATACTCTATCTCTTACGCTGTCGAATGATAAAACTGATGAAGAGCTTGTTAAAGAATTAACTTTTGAAGTAGTAGATCAGCAACCGGAATAAATGATCCGGTCACTGATTTACATTTATCTTCGAATACCTGTATCGAATTCAACCCTCAATGTTCTCGCTATTTCACTAAAGTACTCTTCAGCTTCTTCCGTTATTGTTTCTCTGTTCCAGCCCTCCTCTCCTTCTATCAGGATCTCATTTTGGACTTCAAAATTAACCCTGTGAAGTGAACTCGCCTGTGCTGTTCTTGGGCGGGCCGTTACATATATTCTCGATCTCGCCTCGGTTGCACCCAATGCTTTTTCATCATCAAACAGGTCACGTTCTTTCCATTCCGTTTCGAAATAGATTCCGTCCAGAGTAATATCATCTCTGTAAATCGTAAAATTATACCTGCTTAATATATTAGGTACAATTCGCTGAATGTCAGTATCCGTTGCTGTTCCCAGGTTTGAACGGTATGTCTGCTCTCTTACAGTGTCTGAACTTGCACATCCCGCAATGGCAATGCTCAAAATAGTGATAGCCAATAGTAAAATTTTCATTTTCATAATTATCTCCTTTATAAAGAAAAAGCCGGCGTCATAAGACACCGGCTTTTTTAAAGTTTAGAATTTCACTGTGTTATTCAACAGTTACATCCAGTTGGTTACCAAGTTTAATGGCTTCCATATAATCGGATGGAATTCCTTTTGGTGCTGCTCCGCCTTCACTTCCACCAAAGGTGTAGATCGGCAATTCAAGCAACATCAACTCTCCGGCCGGTACCGGGAAGTGTATCGGTGTTCCTTCAAGAAGTTTACCATAGTTTTCCCCTCTAAGGTTGCCCCAAGATCGAGTATGGTAGTAATCCAGTCCGGCAGCGGTAGCATGGGTTTCAATTTCAAACTCATACCGCATTGCGTTCCATACATCATCGAAACTATCGGTAACCAACATCGGATCAAGTCCGCCGCGATCTACACGAGTTTCGTTAATCAGGTCTACAACAGCCGGCAGAATTACGGGTTCGTTGAGCCTCAGAAGAGCTTCTGCATGCATCATCTTCATCTCCGTAACTCTCATGTGCTGCATAGGACCGACATAACCGTTTCTATACATCTCATCATTTCTGTGGTGTGCGTAACGAGACCATCTCCATTCACCACGGGCTGACGGGTGAGGTGCTGGTCCTATATGAGCAAAATCTGTACCCGGTGAGGTTCGCTGGGCTTCACCAGTTTGCTCATTTTCGTCGTTAAAGACATCTTCCTGACCTGCAACACGTCTGTCAGATGTGGTAAGAATAAACTGCTCGCGCTCCAAAACGGGACCATTTGCATATGGTTCAAACTGACCGGATTCGTCTGTACGACCAATCAGCATCATATCTGTTCTAACCCAGCCCGGTTCCTGCATCAAACTGTGAGGTCTGCTCCACCAGAATACACCATCAGCTTGAACAGTAAATGCATCTTCTGAATTATCGAAAAATGATGCATCCATTACGTTATCGGTCATATCCCGGATTGCAGTCCAGTTAATGGCGTCGCGTTCTGCTACTGATCGTGCGTTACTTGTAATAAAGCGTACTTTGTAAGCCTCAGCCAATTGAGCAAGTTCACCACTTGTCAGTGCGTTACCTGAGATCCAACCTTCAGGAAGAGTAAAGCTGGAAGAGTTTGCCAGGCTAATGGCATCATCAAGAAAACCGACTGCCGTAGCAAGCAGTTCTTGATAGTCAACCATCTCCAATTCTACGTTTCCTAATGCAACGCCTTCCAGATCAGTATTTTCATCAATGATGAACCCCTGATCGTAGTGATTCGCAAGTAATCCGTAGGAAATGCCCTGAATGAATCGAGAAAATGCCTCCATTCTTTGTCGTCGCATTTCATTTTGAGATTCGAAGGTAATACCGGCTTCAATTGCATTAAGACCATCATTAACGGACGAAATAGCCGTATATGCGTTAGACCATATTACCGTAGACATTCCAATGTCTGAATATGATGGATCGTTTAAGAATGCCTGCCTTGGAAATGCTCCCAAGTCGAACATTCCAAAGTTACCCCATGATGCTGTTGAAGCATTTGACATTACAGATAAGGTCATTGCGGGGTAGTTTTTCTGGGTATTCCACCATTGCTGGTACTGGCTACCCACCAACGCTTCCACATCAGAAGCTGATGCAAGCGCACGTTCTGTATCAGGATTGTTTGGATTTGTGACATCCAAATCCTGACAGCTGGCCAGGAGGAATAATCCTCCTACCAGTGCAGTAAGTATTTTAAATGTGTAATTCTTCATAATTAAGATCTTTTATCTATTAAAATTGGATTTCCAGACTTCCAGACAGTGTTCTGTAGTTCGGATAACCGAATGCGTCGAACCTAAGAACTGTAGCATCACCTAATCCAACTTCAGGATCAGTACCGGAGTAATTTGTAAATGTTAGCAGATTACGGCCAATTAAGCTGAACGTAACTCTATTTACAGCATTACCGAATACCGGCTGCAGCTGATCGAAGTCAAATGAATAGCGCAGTGCCAATTCACGCAGTTTCAGATAAGATCCATCTTCAACAAAATGTGAGCTGGACTGATTCTGTGCATAGAGCGTTTCGTAATAAGAGATCGGTTTCTTATTAACTTCTGCTTTGCCTGCTTGATCCTGATCAGGGTGCATGAGGTCTCTGTAAGCCCACTGTCTTGTTTGGTTGTAGATCTCTCCACCAATCTGGCTATCCAATAGCGCATAGATTGTAAGGTTTCTGTAACGGAAGTTTGTTCCAAAGGATAAACTGAAATCCGGTAAAGCATTTCCTAACCTTACAAAATCACTTCCTTCCTCATCAATAAATCTTACCGGCTCTCCCCAGTTCAGTTCTGAACCATCAGGTAGCTCAACTGTAGTTCCCCAGTTGCCATCTTGCCATGAACCGCCTTGTCCAACCGGCACCATGTAACCGTCGTCGTTAACTGAGAAGTAGTCACTGTACTGTTGCCAGTCAGGTCTGAGGCTATTCAAGCCTGTTGAGAATTGCGCACCATAAAAAGTACCAATCTCCTCACCGGCTCTTCTATAAAATACATTACCACCCTGAACGTTCGGGCCGTATCTCTGTGCCGGACGATCGAATTGAGTAATGGTAGAAGTAGACTTATCGAACATTACATTGAAAGACAAGCTCATGTCGCGCTGCTGAATAGCAAACGCTCTAAGAGAAACTTCCCATGTATCTGCTTCTACAGTACCTGCATTCTGCCACTGGTTGTTGAATCCAAAGTAACTAACCAATGGGAGCAGCAGCAGCTGATCCTGTGTTTCTGTATTTGCATATGTAACATCCAGCATGAATCTTTGGAAAATTCCCACTTCAAGACCCAGCTCAATTTCACGTGCAAATTCAGGTTTAAGCTGTCGGTTACCCAAATTACCCTTGGTTACAGCATCACCTGCAATTCCCCAGGTCTCATATTGTGCTGTAAAACCGGGGCGTCCACCGGCCGTACCGTATGACGCTCTGAGTTTGAACTCATCCAATGCGTCAAGAGTCCACCAATCTTCTTCAGATAGTCGGTAAGCACCACTTACGCGAAAGTATGTTTGCCATCTTTCGTCCGGGCCAAACAGTGAACTACCATCACGTCTTACAAGGGCATCTAGAATATATTTGCCATCATAATCAAAGTTGGTAATTGCGTAGTAACCGGATGAGCGAATAGAGCTTCTGTAACTACCTATATCCGTTCTGTCACTATCTGTAACATCCAGTCTTGGCACTCCTTCTACTGCAAAATTTCTACCTTCAGATGTGTGACGCTCGTAGTCACTTCTTTCCTCAAGAACACGAAGCTGCGTTCGAGTGGCAAGGTCACCAAATTGTCTGTTAACTGTAGCGTTTAAACTCAAGTTAATCGCTTCATCAAACTGATTTTCCAGCAAAAGACCACCACCTTCATAGAAGTTTTGGTCAATTTGCTCCCAGAATGTTGGCCATAGCCTGGAGAAATCTCTGTTTGATCTGTCGTAACTAAAGTCAGCAGAAACGTTAATCCAGTCAACCGGCTGAAAATTTGTTACAAAATTACCAAGAACACGGTTTCTTCTGTCTTTACGATCGTTATAAGCCACTTCATAAAGTGGATTCTCTTCAATAGAAGCCTCATTAGGCTGAATCAAGAATCTTCCGGTGTCCTCATCCCTTAAATTGAGGTTAATGTCCGGAGCGGTAAATGCAAGACCAAAAAATGGACTTCCTGCTCCCTGATTAATTTGATCCAGTTCAGACTTCGCGTAATAAACACTTGCCGAAAAGTCCAGATTATCAAGCGGACGGCTATCGATGTTCAATCGAACATTCTGTCGTCCATATCCATCCAGATTATCCAGTACACCTTCCTGCTTCGTATTAGTGAAAGAAGCTTGATAGTTCGTGGTTCCGGTACGCTGTGCTACAGAAACGTAGTTTGTGTAGAAGTTTCCGGGATTAAAGAATCTATCGAAGTTGTCATAGGTGGCAGTTGGATATGCCCGATCCATAAAAGCCACATCAGTACCGGCATAAAGTACACGCTCTCTTCTGTCAGCAGTGGCGTTTCCATCACCGTCAATATATGGAGCCTGGTCGTCACCACTCATTACAAAAGCGTGAGACTGATTTACTCCGGGTCTATTTTCAAGTGAACTTACACCAAACTCATTACGTACTGTAATTCGTGTAGAGTTTTCTGCAATATTACGTCCACGCTTTGTACGGATGTTAATTACACCGTTTGCGGCACGTGATCCATAGAGAGAAGCTGCGGCAGCACCTTTAACTACCTCAATACTTTCAATATCAAGTGATTCCACATCAACACTGCTGGATCCTAAAATTACGCCATCAACAATGTAGAGCGGCTGGTTGTTACCTGTAATGGTTGTAATACCACGGAGGGTTACAGATGGTGCCGATCCCGGCTGACCACTACCCTGCACGATATTTACACCGGCAACTTTTCCTCTAAGTGCACTTTCTGGGGTTACACTTGGAACGAGTTCCAAATCTCTTTCTGTAACTCTGCCAACTGAAAATGGAGTACGGCGTGATTCTGTATCACCCAGCACACCCGTTACAACAATCTCTTCGAGTCCGAAAAGATCCTGGCGGAGTTCAAAATCCTGTTCAATTGCAGTTGTACCAACTGTAATTTCTGTTTGATATTGAGCGTATCCAACAAAGGTTACACGTACTGTATATGTACCTGCAGGAATGCTTTCTATCGTGTAAAATCCATCTAAATTTGTAGATGCACCTCTTTCGAGTTCAACCAGATAAACAGAAGCACCGGGCAATGTATCGCCTGTGTTCTGATCGGTCACTGTCCCTGACAAACTACCTTGTGCAAAAAGCGACAAGGGCAGCAGCAAGAAACAGACTGTGAATAGTAACTGTTTCAACATAGAAGACCTCTATATGTTTGTTTTGGTTAATGACTAAAACCGTAATCCTAAAAGTAATTCAGATGTCTGAAAAGTGCTTTAATGAGCTATTACGGCAAGTTTTCTACTTCTGTAGATGCCTTGAATCTAATAGATGAGGATTTGAAAACAAAATTTAATCTAATTTTACAAGATATTTACAAAATAAAGTGTACAGTTTCGTATCGCTAACCTCCCATTACTCAATAGTAAAGCCTCAAATATCCCCTAATATAATCTACTGTAATTAGTTAAGGTTTTTGAGCTTATCATCAAATGAGGTAAAGTCGCTCTCAAAGAGTAAAAAATTGCACTGCAATATTTTTACAATATTACAGATTGGCTAACTTTTAGCGTGAAACTCGAACTCAATGAGTGCTCTGTTAAAATACCTCTTATTATAGTTTTGAAGTTCTAACATGAAGCCCAAAACTTAGATAGAGTTGAAACAGCCCGAGCTAAATTGGAGCGTTTTTTATAGCGCTGTGTGCTTTTCATTACTCCGAGTAATCGCAAAACCTGCCAGTTTTTAGAAACCTGACAGCTCTATTCCCAACCATGTGTATCATGCCTACGGCATTCTGAATTCTCTATACATTCCCCAATACCACAGGTTGAAACCTGTGGCTATGATGTTGTTCATGGCTACGCCATTGGGTATGCGTTGACCATTTCAAGCCAGTTAACTAAAGTCAGATTTAGAAACGGTTTAAGGTCATGGTTATATCACTCATTTAAGATATACCAACTACATTTTTAATGAGAAATCTGTAGATGTAAGAGTAGTGTCGTTAGACACGGCAACACATCATAGCCCCACAATTCATTGTGGGGTCTTTAGCAGTTACCAAAATTATTCAGTGCCGCAGGCACGGCTCAATTTATTCGGAATATAACCACCCGTGCCCCATGCCTACGGCATTCTGAATTCTCTATACATTCCCCAATACCACAGGTTGAAAC
>CAZHUP010000112.1:0-8485 GCA_964535495.1 uncultured Rhodohalobacter sp. | reverse complement strand
GAATGATCTTTACTTTACGATTGGGTGTATGATTTCTGCGGGACATTCGCTCTATGGAAAATCGTTTTATGGTCAATGAAGTCAGGTCTGCGCTGTTCTGTTTTTTAAAATAGTTGATCAGCCATTCCTTATAGGTGTCCTCGCGGTCAACCTCCACGCTCTCATCATCAATCTCCCAAACTTTGGAAAGGAAAACATCCAGTTCCTGCCCCTTATTCCATTTCGGCCCGTCAGAGGCTTTACGAATGACAGGACAGACGCGAAGTTCAAAACCTAACTCCATGCCATCTGGAAATTCTGTTGGCATCGGTTTGGAGGCCATTCGGTTCCAGTCTACGATGTCATAAACTGTTGGACTGGCAAAGCCTTTGGCCAGGTTTTGGAGGGTCTCCCAGGCCAGGTCGGAATAGCTTAAAACCCGAATGGCCTGACCATTATAGTCGGCTATTTGCCGGTGATTGTCTTCTACACTGAACGGCTTGGGAGCTTGATCCTGGAACAGTTCCGACAAAGCACAGTGTACGAGATAATTATTTCCAACCTGTTTCAACGGTAGATGCAGCATTTTTCCCAGTTGCATTAATCCCCGGGAGTTGAGCCACATCTGTATCATGTGTGTGGTTTTGGTTTGTGTTTCATTCATTTGAATTCTCCTCTTTTTGAATTTCAATTTCGCCTTGTGCAATCCATCGTTCACCCACATGGATTTGATTTTTCCAGTCTCGTCGGTCTGTGACAGGTTGTTCGAAATCAGCTCTTGGTTGTTGATCTCCATTCTGTTCCACCGGCCACCAGGCGGGAAATCGATCCCGTTGATCTGCCCGGCTTGATAGTGGTGCTTTTTGCAGCGCTTCCGTTAAAGATTCACACTCCATTCGATTGACAAAAAGCGGACTTGCCGGCAGGCAGGTTTTTCTGCCGATGAACAGTGGACGTTCAGGAAATTCAAGCGCTTGCGCCAGATCATCAAGAGTCGGTTTTTCATCGGCGGGATCCAACGTTAATGCAACCGTGTGAACGGAATCCGCAAGGTAATCGCGAAGCCTGATATGGGTTCCTCTGCTTGAGGGTCCACCTTTACGTTGATCCAACCATCCTTGCGTGGTCCACGCGTTTTGATCGAGCATGAATTCCTGAGACAAGTCAACCGTTTGATAATCCCGGATCTCCTGTCCGGCACGATCCTGACGGGAGGCATATCGCAGCCGATGTTGAAGGGATTCCAGCTTATTAAAATCGCCGTGATCGTAACCAAGCGCGTTGGCAAGTAATCCGGAGATCATAGAAAGAGCCGGATAGGCCTGAACTTTCCCATGCCGATCGATAATGGGTGCCCCAAAACTCATAATAGGTGCATCCAGCCGAAGAATGAGTACATCCATCGTTATGCTCCCTTGATTTGACTTGCAGCCCAGTCAGCGATTTCCGGGACAGACGTAATGCTGTCTATGTTCAACAGCTCCAGCAGACTCTCCTTGGGGCCGGCAGCCGCAAGCTTTCGGGTGGTGCTGTTTCCATACATATTGTCCATATCGCTGAGGAACGATCCGAGCGCGTGATAGCTGTTTGCCAGCACGCCGTTGCTGTTTTTGGAAACCGGCTGCTGAAACGCATTTGCAAGTGTTCGGGGCTGAGCATTTCCGGCCTCCACCAGCAAGCATTGTGCGTACGAATAGGGAGCCGTTGATCCCAGTTTTGCTCCGGGTGATACGGTGGACACAATATGAATCAGCCGCCTGATCACTTCCGCGGCAAGGGTTTTGTCAGCAGACTCCCAATCACTTCGTTCTACACCTTCAAGGTTAGAGATCAGAAGCGGAACATCCACGACAACGTAATTGTAAAAGAGCCCGCTGGAGAGCTCTGTGCTGTTGATATGTCCGGCTCCCAGTTCCCCGCTCTCTTCCGGTTCATCCCGGCGAAGTTCATCCACGGCCGAAAAGTAGTCGCTCTCGCTCTCCTCCTCGTGCGTGGTAAACGCGTGGGCCACGTGGATGGCGGCATCACCCCTGGCAAGAATATCGCTGGTCACCATCCGGCCAAACATGGCTGCATCCAGGCCGGAGGCAGATTTTAATCCTTTCAGGTTTTTCTTCAAATCACCCTTGTCAAAGTCGCTCATCAGCTCAGCTGCTTCGGAAACGGTCTCTTTTTCCGTTACCTCACCATTTTCCCAAAACACCGATAATTCATCTTTTACCTCATCCAGTTTGGACTTTACAAGATCCCGCAGATAACGCATTTCGGGTTCACCAAAGATGGTAATTTGACTCGTTTTCAGATCGCCCCATGGGTCATCTTTTTCACCTGGATTGATTAGTTTTTCGATATCTGATTTCCCCGCTTTTTTCCCGCTCAATAAAAACTCCTTAAGTGCTCCGGTTCCGGCACGGACCAGTTGTTCCGGATAGCCTTCATCCATTAACGGCCGGGCCAGTTTTCGTTGAAAGGTTTCGCGGGAGCGGAAGGTCGGCTCAAACTCTTCCACATCATGCAGGGCGTTTTCACCCTCAAAATTCCGCCAGTGGTATTTCAGGCATTGTGAGGAAACCCGGGTTCGGGTTGCGCCGCCAAAAGGCAGCCGTTTGGCGAACCCGGCATCATCTCGGTTTAAAAGGGTTCCGGGGTAGGATGTAAGGGTGTGGATTTGAAGAAATTTTGGAATGCTCATAATTATCAATGCTTTGGATTAATTGTTACAAATTTGAGTTCGATTTATGATTCCTTTTGAGTAGTCAAAAAGTCCCCTCCTTCTTAAGGAGGGGATTTAGGGGTGGTTAAAACAGGATTTTGAGTTCGAATTAGCATTCAAAAGTCAAAGTCTACCTCCCCCAGCCCCTCCTTACACAGGAGGGGAGCGATTTTATACCTGATTCATACACGATTAGTGATTCATGTGAAGATTATTTTGATTGTTGTTCGTTGCGATAAATTTTTGTGTAATAGTCACGGGAGATTGACAGCCTCGCCTTTTCACCGGCATCACCGGATTGATAGAAGAGAAGACGTGCAACATCCGTCCAGTTCGCTTCCTGGTTTTTACTTGCCAGAAACTGTGCCACTCGCCTCAGGTGAGTTTCAAGGGTTTCATCTTTTGCCCGCATAAGCTGCACGAATCGCAGCTCAGACCAGCCCGCTTCGGCAAGGGCTTCACCCAAAGAGGTATTATAGCTGTGCAGACCCGCACAATGTGCCATCCCCATAAAAAGAGTTGCCCATCGCCGTTCCCACTGTTCCTGTCGTATCCAGCCCGGTGACTCATCCAGTTTTAGTAACATCAACAGGCGCCAAAGGGCCGGGGTGAAGGGCTGATCGGGAGAGATCCGGCGAAGATCAGCCATCTCTCCGGTGGAGAGTGCCCCTTCCTGCTGCATCATGGCTGCTACTTTCCCGACGATCTTTCCATACTCGATTCGGTCGGTTGGTTCCGGTTTTATCTCATTGGGTTCTGTGTTGATGTCAGTATTCATATACGATTCTCCTTTAATTGGGTGAGTGTTTCATGTTTACCGGCGTATTCTAATAACTTACGTGCCTGTCCATAGAACATGGATCGGGCTTTGCTCACAGCTCTCAGCCGCCGAAGCTGTGCAATTGGCGTGCTTCCCTCTGCCTCCTTAAAGATTTTTTCCGCTTCTTCGAGTAAAATCTCCTCCCACTGTCGTGTTGCTTTTTCGGGGGCCATTTCAACTGACGCCCATAACGATTCAAAAAATCGACGGTCGATTTCATTGTCAAAGCGGTTAATCCAGGGAGCTACTTTGTCATATTCCACTCGTTGATCTGTACCACTGCTGAGAAGTGAAGAAATTGACGGCCGCAAAATCTTGCGTTGTACATCATAGGCTAATGCAATGCGATTTTGCGCTCGCTTTGCTATCAGCTCTTTATCTGTAGATTTCTGAAATAGCTTTGCCGTAACTGTTGGAGGAATCGGAATAACCCGGCGATGTAATCCATCTGTTTTACCTTGTCCCCGTACCAAAGCTTGGCATATCAGAAAAGCTCCATCTTGTTCATCTTGTTGAAATTCAAGGGCAATGGGTGTAGCATATTCTTCGCCAAGCAGAAGTTGTTGGATGAGTTCATAGGTAAAACCGGACTCTCCCAGAGTCAGTGCTTTCACACCTTTCTTTTCTACAGGTGTCCACGGATCTCCAGTTCTTCCATTTAAATCGTCTGCAGCTAATATTCGGCTAGCTTTAGTATTCGTTCGAAGACAAGAGATTTGCTCAATGTTTTTTATGAGGCGAATACGTCTGCAGATTTCGATAAAAAATGGATCACAGTTTTCAATTGGAACACCGCTTGATTTTTCTCCATCCCATGGAAGGATCCAGAGTAAGGTTTCTCCAGTTTGATTGTATATTTCCAGTAATGCAGATCGGTTTTTATTGAGCACTTTTATATCCCTCAGAAAACGTTTCCCCCAACTTTTATCAGGGCTTAACCCGACCAAAGGACGATTTCCAAAGCCTCCATTCATCCGAATAATTCCGTAATTACCACGTCCTAAAAAGCCTTCCATTGTCTGTAAAGTCAGCAGGGCATAGAGCCAATGTTCGGGGTCAGGATTGAGAATCCGGTTTCCTTTCAAATCATGGTTTTTGGAAGTGACCAGCATGTCGAGCTCATCCGGAGTTTGGATATCTGAACTGTATTTGGCTTCCTTCAAGGAACCCTCCGGAACAGGCGGCTGCATAAAGGCCGGTTTTGACACATCGCCAACGACCAGGTGCCACGCGGCTTCGCTTCCATCGGCAAGATTTAGCAGCAGCTCTCTCCACCTATCGGCAGTTGTCGGAATTTCACCGTTATTTCCCCGCGCAACGGCCATTGCCGCAAGCTGCACCAGGAAACTGTACCACGCCTGCTGCTGGTGTGGCTGCAGGGCTTCAAAGCTTACAATGGTATCGTCCACAAGCCCTGTAAAAATTTCAGGTAGATTGGTGGCTGCTGTTTCTCCATTCCGGTACCGGACGCTGATCACCGAACCGTCTAAAAGTGAATAGTGCATGTTTGAACTCATATTGATTGGTTTAATGTGTTAAGATTCTACATCCAGCCCGAAGCGATCGTACCGAAAGTTTTTACCGTAAAAGGTAAACCGAAAGCCTCCATCGAACGTCTGAACGGCATCTTCCTCAAGATCTGTTTTATCGGGGACTACATTGATCTGCCATTCGTTAATTTTTAATTCGCTGATACTCTCCCCGAAAGGCCCGTCCACGGGATTGGCCAGCTTAATGCGGTAATCGTCCCGTCCAAGCCGGGTTTTTACCTGCTGTAGATCTTCGGCAAAACCCGACTCGCCAAACGGTTTGCTGAAATCGATACCCACCAGTCCGGGCAGTTGTTTGTCGGCAAACTCCTGCCCTGCGATGTGTTGTTGATGTTGTCCCCATGTTCCGCCCAATTCTTCAACCAATGAACGCAGAATAGTGGGGTGTGTAGCGCGTTCCACCAATTCCCGATTGTGTTCCGGGATGTTCCAGAAGCCCATCGATTTGTCTTCCAGCACACGCCAGGTAGCTTCAACCGTCCGAAGATCCTGGTATACCGTGCCCAGACCGTGTTTTCCTTTTGAACCCTTTCCGTTGTGGTCAATCGCTTCATTCAGGTCTCGTTCTTCTGGTGTGAGGATTACACATCGTGCCGTTTCAAATCCTTCAGGACGCGTTCGATCGTGGCGGTGCAGCCGTCCGATTCGCTGCAGCAGTACATCCATCGGGCATAAGTCCGTTATCAGAATATCTGAGTCTATATCCAGGCTTTGCTCAACTGTTTGTGTTGCCACGGCGATGATAGAGTGCCGGTCGGTTTTCTTACCAAATGCTTTTTCAATTTCGTGATCCAGCCGTTTGCGGTCATCCGGGGCAAAGCGGGAGTGGTGGGGAGCTGATACCCCGTTCACATTGAACAGATAGTCGGAATTTGCACCGGCTAAACTTTCAAGTGCTTTCTGAGTTTTGATGCAATCCTTCACCAGGTTCCTGATAATCAGCACTCGCGCCCCCGCTTTTGCCTGCTTCAGTGCAAAGGATGCGATTTCATTCCCCGAGGCCGCAATGCCCCTCGTTTCAATCTTCACTCGTTTTTGTTTCCCTGAAGAGGAAGCGTGATACTCTATTGGTTCTTTTCTTGACGCATCCACGTGGGTGATCAGCGGATAGGAGATATTTTTTGCTTCATCCGGCCCCGGAACACTCTTCCTGTTTTTGGTGGTTAATTGATGCCGGGAGGCGGTTCCGAGTGTGGCCGACATCAGAAGTGCGTGTCCGCCCGCGGAAAGGTGATAATCCAGAACCCGATCCAGCAGCTTGGTCATATACGCATCCGAAGAGTGCACTTCATCCACAACAAGAAAATGGCGGAGCAGAGCAGCAGCCCGCATGTGGGCATGGTTCACTTGCAAAGTGGAAAGAAACACCTGATCGATGGTACCTACTACAATTGCCCCTGCCAGGTATCGTTTGGGATGTTCGGCTGCCCATCCGCGTTCACGAAGCAGATCCCGTTTAACTTCCGGCCACAGCACGTTAAAATCCGGCAGTGCCTGAGCTTCCTCGGCATCCGCTTTGATATATCCTGAAACCGCCTGCACGACCGGAGGACGTGAAGCTTCTTCGGGAAAAGCATTTTTTGTGGCCTCCACAACTCTGTCGTAAAGCTGCGTAGCCGCACTCCGCGTAGGAACCGCAAAATACATTCCGTCCACCAATCCTTCCTGGTATAGCCTTACAAATCGTGCTATGGCCGCCTCCGTTTTTCCGGAGCCGGTATCCGATTCCAGAATGGATAGGCTTCCATTTTGATGAATGGGCAGATCAAGACACTGTTGCTGGATTTCGAACGGCGTAAAGTCTGCAATACGATCGAATTGAATGGGATCAGTACAGAGCTGTTTTCTCGGTTTTTGGGGATCAAGTGCCAGTTTCTCTACGGCATAGGCCGCGTTCTTTCTGGCCGTGTGGATGTAACCATCATCGTAATCAGCAAACTCGAAAAACTTTTGATCGGAACCCAGCCAGTCTGCCAGAGTGAGAAGGCCGTTAAACGTGTGCTGAAATACGGGTTCAACCGGAAAAGGTTCAACATTTTCTTCAAACGCTTGCGGGAACCATTGCCGGACCGCCTCTCCCAAATCCTTCAAGCCGCTCTCAGGATTTCGTACTTCGTTTTCATTCCATAACGTAGCTTTAAATTGGTGCTGAATCGGCACCGGCCGGCCGTGATGCCCCCATGTTGCCATCAGAAAATGGATGGCGGTCAACTGGTCAGGAAACCATTGAAGAACATTTCCGATACCCAAAGGAATCAGAAGTTTTTCCTGGTATTTCACATCAGCATCAAGCAGTTCAATAATCGGAGAAACATGTCCAGCTCGTGGCTGCTTCGATTTGTGCATTTTATTCTGGAAACCGTGGTTCACTTTTCCAGCATCGTGGATTGCGGCAAAAACCGAGAGGCGAGCTATATGTGCTTCAGAAAGTTTTTCCCAGCCAATCAACGCTGCAACACGTTGGTTTAAAATTGTTTTCGTCAATAGGGCTTCGGTGACGGCAGCAACATCGGCAGAATGTGTCATCAATGGATGCCATTCCAGAATATTTCCATCTTTATCCTGATTCAATTTTGCCCAAAAGCCGGTTGGTTCTCCTTTCATAAAATTCTGTTTAAAAACTTGCCCAGTTTAACTTTTTCATTCCCGCTTCGCCTACGGTTGATATGCCACCTTTTTCAACCAATTTCCAGAAAAGGGCTCTTGTCGCTTCCGTATCTGTGATGGCACTATGCAATTCCCCGTTCACCTTGATGTCGAACTCCATTAACAAGTCACCCAATTTATAGCTATTTCTTTGAGGAAGGACTTTTCGGCTAAGGCTGAGGGTGTCGATAAATCGTAGTGAGGGACCTTCAATTCCAAGCTTGTCAGCTTCGTATGAGATGAACCAAAAGTCGAATGGCAGGTTGTGGCCAACGACTGCTCCTTTTTTAAAGTGTTTTAAAATGATGGGTAACTCATTGGAAAAAAAAGAGGAAGCTCCAGTCTTTAATCCTGAACGCCAAAAATAGATCTGGGAATTGCGATTTAAGATGGAGACGTCAGTAATTTTGGCTCCTCGGTCTGGCCGCAACCCGGTAGTTTCTATATCGAAAAAAAGGAGGTTTGCCAGCTCAAGAGATGTATTAGAATTAGGTTTTTGTGAACGTAAATTGCTAATCTTTTTAATTGATAATCTCATCATAATCCCACCTCTAAATTATTGTCAACCTTAAATATAGTCTCATATTAAAAACTCTTGCAGTTATTTCTATCTTCCAAATACTAAAATAATTCTACAGAAGCAATGTAAGGCGGAAGGGTGACAGGTTGCGTCACCCCATCTAAAAAAAGTTCAGAAAAAAATAAAAAACCGATTCCAGTTAAGGCTTAAACTGATAGCGTTTAAATTTTCATACAAAAACTTTTTAATTATCTCTA
>CAZHUP010000111.1:0-8515 GCA_964535495.1 uncultured Rhodohalobacter sp. | reverse complement strand
TAATAACAATTTCGGGTTTAAAAAATAAACTCTTCATATTATTTATACCTTCAAGCGAAGCTTCATAATTGGCATAGTAAATAGTATGAGCCATGCACAATCCCACTACTTCTATAAATGTCAATCCTTAATGCAGCGATAGGAAAGTGCGTGCGCGCGAGTGTAGCTACCCATGAAGGCAAAACGGCTACTGATGTACAGATACCGCTAACTGGTACCGGAAACCGAACTCGACCAATAGCGGCCGCGAGAGCCAACACCGTAGAGCGAACCACCACCGCCGCTGCCCGCCACAGGCAGTTTCAGTGGTGAAGAAAAAGCACCATTCCTGTTATTGCTGCCCCAGCTTAGGAGCTATTCATCCCACTCTGCTTCAGTGGGTAATCTATAGCCATCTGGCAGGGGTAGTTTACCCCATTTATTCCCTGCCAAGGTTAACATTTTGCAGGCTTCGCAAGTCGAAAGAACTGTTGGGAGCCAAAATAAATTTATAATGTTCTGGTTGGTCTGCCTTACTCAGGGAAATAGTGGTGCCTAAATTTCGCTTCTAGTACTATCTGCACCCCGACTTTGTTGATCAATTCGATCTAATATGTCATAATCGGTGTTGAGAAAGTTTCCAACATCAATCCTTTAATTTTACTGATAAATTTGCAGTGGTATTTAAATTCTGATCTGAAGATAAATCTAATTGAATATCATAACCTACTATTAAAAATTCATTTGAATCGATATAATATTGCCCAACTACATCTATAGTGGTATTATTTTCCATAATTTGGTTTGCAATTTGCCCTCTAACCTTACCATTAATCAAAAATTTGTAACATTCTTGCCCGGCAAAAGTTTCATTTCCAACAAATTCATAATCCATATTAAGGACTGAGCTTATAGCTAAATTACCAAATTGTGTGAAAGATGAATTAAAATTATCTGACCAAGAATATTTTTCTTGACTTTTAGTATGAAGCCCTACGTCGGGCAAGGGCAAAACATAGATATGCAAATTCGAAACTTCATATTTATTATCACTTATACCAAACTTATTCAATTTTGTTGATACTCTTTGATGGCTTCTGTTATCTAAAGGTGTTCTTTCGTTTACAAAAGGCCCTATAACACTTGAATGACCATTATAATCTTCAAAGCTTGTTTCAAATCTTAAGTCAGCACCAGCACCAGAAACATTTAGTTTGATAATGCCGTTTTCTTCACCAATAATATCATAAGATCCTATCTCAGTCATAATTGAACCCTTTAAAGTTAAATTGTAATTATATTTGATATTATTTTCTGTCGACTTATAATGTATTGATCCATTGGCCTCTTCATCCGGATCAAAATTATTTTTTCCTAAATAAGTTACTTTCTCGTTTGATACATCGAAACGATATTTAAAATCCCATTCTGAGGAGCGTAATTCTCTTACGTTAGATGAACTAAACTTACCATATGCTTCAACAAATGCACCGTTTTCTTCTATAAATAGTTCGCTGAAAATTGTCTGTACAGTTGCGGTCCATGGAGTTTTATAACAGTATCTAAGATCTAAATCATCATAATTAAAAAAGTTTGCCCTGATAAAATTTAAATGCACGTTCGAGCATTGAACCGAAATACCCACACTTTTCGATAACTCACAGATTATATTATTTGAATTCCTGTTATCGCGTTTACAACTACTCCCTGCGATTGTTGACAGATATGCTACAATTGATTTTATACTCCTATTGCTATTATTAATAAAATGATGATTAATTTTTAAATCAGATCCTTCATACCATAAGACTTTGTTTTTGGACCCAGTTAAATCTCTTCCCGGCTTGCTCTTATCTTTTGAATTTAAATATACTATTAGATCAATTATCATAGCTTCAGCTAGATCTGCTTTTTCTTTACTGACTTCTGCCATTTTTAGCTCATAAGCCTGCTCCGCATTTCGAGATCCCATTTCAGAGTACTGAAACTGATATCCAATCCAGGTTTTGAATTCACCGGAATAAAGAGCTGCTCTTGTCTCATTGAATATGATTCCCAGCTGTAGACGCATCATCAAATCTAACTTCTGATTATCTGACAATCCCTCTATAATTGCAGGAGAGTAATAATCCGGAACAGAAAATAGAGTCCTGTCAATTTGCGTGATGGCGCTTAGCAGAGCTCTCTGTTCTCCTGTTTTTTCGACGGATCTAATAAAATCATAAATTGCTGCTGCCGCAACAACCTGAAATGCGCCGGCCAGAATTGCCGGTGCTGCGTGTCCTGCAGCTATTGCATAAACGGATGTACCGGCAGCCGTTAATGCATTTTTTAAAGCTATACCGAATACAATGTCACTCACTGTTTCACCTATTCGATTTGCTCTAATCGCACGAACTACCTCTTGAACTTCACGATCCTTGTTTCTCTCATATTTATCTCTGATGTCTTTTAAGGAGTTTTGAAAAGCCTCATCATCACGCATCCAGCTACGGTTAGCCAATAGATCTAAACGATCCAATATTTCATTTGCTGAACTTTTGTATGCAATATACATCAGTACTCCATCAAGGTAACCTTCTCTGTTTGCCCGTGACACTTCAAATGCATAACCCGCAATTTCCATAGCCGTACTCAATTCTGAAAAAGTTTCTGAAAACCCGGTTATAATTTGACCACCTTTTAAAATTAATTGCGAGTTGGAAATCTGATGATTTGCATTTAGTTCAAGCTCAATCCATTCAGAAAGTTCGGTTTTAGCAACCGATGCCTTAGCTAATGCGGCAGCCTTCAATAGACCCTCTATGGCAGTTGTATAAGCTCTGTGCCTTGGTACATAGTTACTGAAATCATTACTGATTTCAGGAGCATATTTATGGATGGAAGGTTTTCTGGAGTCGATCAGGTGGGCTCTATTTCCATTCAAAATATTTTTTTCAATAATACCAAATACCTCAATCAATCGGTCGGGGTCTACGCTGCAATCCTCCCATGGATTATTTCTCCAGGGAATAAAACTACTGCTGTTTTGCCCTAAATCATCGTTGCATCGCGAGTAATAATTGTTGTGATATAATTGCACATTTACAGAAGTTTGGTGGTTTGGTATTTGCTGAATAGTGGGTTCATGGTCAGGCGCATAAACCGAAAGCTCCAATTGATGAGTCTGATCCAGAAAAACACTCTCCGTTGTTTGGTATGTACCATTTCCAATACCTGTTAACCCGATTTCCCTGTTTTGCCTGATAGTACCACTATAAAAAGGACTATCGCTGATAACTAATTGTAAATTGGCATTAATTATAGGATGACCCAGATTACTTTTAACAACAGCCTGAATCTGGACACCAGGGGATTGCAAATTGTCAGTCGCTGTCAAACCGTAGTTATCATAATGATTAGCTTCCAGGTTTGACTCAGTAGATGAATGATCATTGAATTGTAATTCTACTCTTAACTCCTGATTAAGCTGGTCCATCTCAACTGTAAAATATTCATGATGTTCGGTGTAAACAGACAAAGAAATTATTTTTCCTTGCAATTGATTTGATGATATACGAGCTGTATACCGGCCATTTTCTTGATGTGTAAACTCGATATACAGAGGAGGTTCGGTAAAGTGTCCCTGTTCAGATTTATCAGTCAGGCTTATTGTAACCCAAGCGTTTTCAACTCTCTCTCCCTTGTTATTTTTAATAATAACTATGTAGTTCTCAGATTTAATCAATTCGTGTGATGTATACGCAAAACAATAATGACTCCCCGTGATGGAAAGCAATAAAAGAGTAAGACAAAACTTAAATATTAATTTTAATCTAATTGTATAAAGCATAAAGTAGAATGATAGATGCTATTTAAATTCTCAAAAAAGTTTTAATCTGTTCAATCCATATCACAGCCTGAATGCTATTAATTTTAAACTGCCCAGAATTAATTCATCATTTTCCTTTATAGGGATGTACCCGTCAGAGGAAATTTTAAAACCATTTAAACGGAGAGGATTTGTTTGGCTAAGATTTCGCACATAGCATCTGTTGTTAACCAAGGCAAGTTCAGCATGAAAGCGCGATATGTGTCCGCTCTTGTCAGGGATACATATGTGATTACTTTTCATTTCCGGACTTCTGCCAATAGTTGCTACATAAATTGGTCCTTTTTTTAAAAGAGGTATCTTTTGTAGCAATGTATACTTTTTGTGCTCATTGTCAGTTCTAAACGAAAGAGGGAATGTTTTGAGGTTTGAATTGATGTAATCTTTATTAGAATCAGCTCTTTTAATTGATCTTTTTACTTGTTTTTGCGTTAAATTATTACCTCCAGTGGTTTGATTCCGGAATACTGTTGTCTTCTTTTTAGATCTTTTCTTTGTAACCCGATCAAACCATGCTATCATATTTTTTGAGGCGTAACGAACATTTTCTACAAAATTTTGCCAGCCGTTGCTGAGTGCATCGTTTATTATTTCAAAAACCAGTTTTTGATTTTTGATTTTATCCGGTTTTGGTTTAACTGTTTTATTTGTTTCTGATTCATAAACGTTTGAAGACGCAGCCTTTGGCTCTCTCTCAGCTTCATGATTGGAAGTATTTTTCAACTCTATATCAGGCTTATACTCAGATTTTATTTCTTTTTCCGGATTTTTTTTGGTGATCTTATCAGGAACATATCGATCAAAAATATTTGGAATTACCTTGTACTGATACAAAATTCCAAAGATTGATAATAGGAGAACGAATAAAATCTCAATACCGTAATTGGCCAGATACTGAGCGGGATTATTGAGTGCCATCTGAATAGAACTCGACTGATAGTCTGGCATGAATATCCATAGAAAGCCGCTAATTACCATAGGTGCTCCCTGGAAAGATGTAATGAAAATAATTATCGCTTTTTGGATAAACAGAGCAAGTATACCGCAAGCAAAAAATAAGACCAATATGAGTTCTAGAGAACCTGGTGCAATCAAGAGAGATAAAAAAACCCCGACCAAACCTCCAATTATAAATACACCTAACCAATACAAAAAGTATAACAGAATTGCACCTACGGCACCTGCTAATAAGGCTATAAGAACAGGCTCACCAGTTGCTAGACCAATTCCAAATCCAAATGAAAAACCAACAAGAAAACCAAAAAGAGCTAAAAAAATTCTAAATAGATTGTATCCGTATAGAAGCAGGAGTAGACCAACCGGAATAAGCAGGATAGATATTGTTCGCGAATAATAGAATAAAAAATCGAGATCCGGACTGACCATAGTTTTCTGGCATTTTGTTTACTCTCTTTCTTTATCCTTGCAAATCAATTGGTTTGCATAATTTTTAAAAACCCTATTGATCGCTCTGAATAATCTCGAAATTCTTAAAAAAAGATTCTAATCAATAAATATAGTTGGAATATTATCCCTGGAATCAGAATCGAACCTTGAATTCATTAAATGCTGGTCATAGCCTTCTGTCGTGTAATGAATGTTTTTATAGCTGTCAGAATGATCTGTAATCCTGATTTCATCTACACTCATTTCTATGCTGGAAAAAATAATTCCAAATATATTCGTCATAGGCAGATCAGGGTAGTTAAATGAAATAGTGCCAACAGAATTTCCATTTATTGATATATGATACTCTGATTCGCTTTTTCTTATTTTCAATACAAGATTGCTTCCGGGGGCAAATTGAAAACCGGTATTAAGCGTAGAGTGGTTATTTGTCCATCCTCCATCAATTCGGTCTTGAATCCAGAGACTTCCATCCGAACTGTATGAAAATTGTCTGTGAGTTGTACCTGTCTCGCCAAAATTGAGATTCCATTCGAAACCAAAATAGCTATAGCTACTCAGAAGACTATTTATCTGCAGAGTCATTTCGATTGAAAAATTATCTTCAAAAATAAAATTATTAACAGAATTGCTGGAACGCCGATAATACCCGGGCCTTAAAAATCTTAAATGATAATTTCCGTTAGTAATTCTCGCAAATCCTCTATCGCTTTCGAATTCATTCCAATTATTGATATTGTTTGAAAAATTATCCGTAAAGATAAATGAGCTATGAGACTCGGTAGTGAACTGTTTGTTATTACCATAAAATGTGCCAACAGAATTTGTGGCATAGGCCCGTACATAATAAGTAGTATTTGAATGCAGATTCGAAATGTTACTGTTAAAACTACCTATTCCTGCACCATCAATCTTACAGAAATCAGATGTTGTGGGATATTCAGTATCGTTCCAGCAAATACCACGTTCTGAAATTGCTGCACCCCCATCATCGGTAATTTCCCCACCACTTTGTGCTGTATTAAAGTTAATTTCCGCAACTGGAGTGGTATTAAGTTGAACAATACCATTGCGTGTCTTAAAATTATGCTGTTCGCCATAATCTGTGCCTGACTGATTAGTTGCGTAAGCGCGAACGTAGTATGTCTGCTCAGGCTCAAGATCAGTTATGTGGCTCTGAAATGGATCCAGACCACCTCCATCATTAGTACAGGAATCGTTCGTGGTTGGGTTTTCTTCGGTGCTCCAGCATACCCCTTTTGCAATAACCGGGTTTCCATAATCATTTGTAAACTCTCCGCCTGACCACGCTTCCATAGCCCGAATGCTATCCACTTCCAGAGTTGCCAAATCTGGATGGGAGATAAAAGCATTACTTTGCTCATCATATGGGTTGTCGAAAACCGGTTCGGATGGACGGCTGCAGGCCTCGAGAAGTATGATAAGTCCGAAGAACCAGCAGATTCGCGATACCTTTCTAAGTTTTTGCACTTGAAACTTCAGTGAATTTGAAAACTGAATTATTATTTATAACTGCATTTTATTCGTTAATGCTATGAGTAACTTTGGATTAATTAACCCTATAAATACTATAATTATCAGATGTACCTAAAACTTTTGGGGAAAATGGAAACTCATCTAATCTTTCAGCTAAACCATCTGTTTCATAAATAACCCTTGTATCACCTACATTCATATAGTTATTGTTTAGGTCATTTTGTTTTTCTGTTATAATAAATCCGAACTGAAAATTAATTATACCTTCAGCCGAGATTGTTCCAGAATAAATCCTTGCTGATTCAAGTACTACAATATGAGTTCCTTCGTCAATTTCAGAAATTGACTCAATATATACCGAGAATGTGCTACTAGTTCCAGCAATAAATGCACCTTGCCCTTCAGCAACGTCAGTACCATTTTCCGATATATGGCTTGATTTTATTGAAAGATCAGATGCCTGATCAAAATAACGGTATGAATAGTTCACAAAATTCATTCCTCCATCTGCAGTCTCAAGCGAATTTGCATAATAATATCCTTCGACATTTGGAGGGTTTAAACCAGTATAAATAGTTAAACCCTGATCCTGCAAGGTACTTTTCTGCTCCGGTGTGAGAAATTCATTAACCTCCGAAGGAACGTCATCAATTATCTTTTTTGTCACAAAATTTCTCTGATTACCATACCCAATCCCGGAACTATTTTCTGCATAGGCACGAACATAATATATTGTATTAGGTGTTAGATCCGTCAAATTACTCGTAAAGGAGCCAGAACCTGAGCCTTCGGTGGTGCAGGTATCATTGATATCGGGATTCTGGGATGTGCTCCAGCATATGCCTTTTTGGGTTATGTCTGAACCGATAGTGTCCGTAATGGTACCGCCACTGGTTGCCATTGTGGACGTGATATTGTTTATGGAGTTAGTTGTAATTCGCGGAGTCCTGCAAAGTTCATGATTTGGATAAACCTCCATGAAACCTGGCTGTTCACCTTCAGCATAAGGCAAGCGGACTTCATATGGCATATAGACAATTATTCCAAGGGGAATTTCAGCTAGTTCAACATAATCTTCAAAATGCTTGTGAACCGTATCATAAATAAAATCGGCAACATATTCTTCAATCCTTTCCACCTGTTTTCCAAATGTAGCCTCATAAACTTTATCACCAATGATTTCTTCTGCACCCGGTGGACTTTTGAAAGCTTTAATTATGTTACCTGTACTTTTAGCAATATTTTTCAAATCAAGTGCGAGTCCAGCAATATCATTTGCTGAACGACAAAAAAGCCTTCCACCAGATTCAAGTTTAATACTATCAGTAAAAAACTTTGAAACTTCTCTTACCTCAATATATGTGTCCCATATTGCCGTTGCAGTATTATAAGTAGCGTAAAGTTTGGCTCCTTTAATAATCAAAATTTTTGCTCCTATTATCAATATGGCCCCTGAAGCAACTACATTTTCACCCGTTCCAGATGCAAATGTAGAAGATTTACGCATGTTTTGACCTTCTTCCTGTTCAAATAAATTAAGGATTTCTTCTGGCGTGCCTGCAATTATTGTTGCTCCATCATCTTGGGTTCCCTCAATACGAATCAAAATAAAATCTTCTTTTTCTTGGTAATACACTTTCGCACCTGAAACTGGAGTATCGTCTTCATAAACAATCTCAAAGTCGAAGTGCACTTCATTGTAAGGTGGACTGTCCAAATCTGTTTTAATTAGTATTTCACCTTTATCAGATGCCGTAAATA
>CAZHUP010000110.1:0-8573 GCA_964535495.1 uncultured Rhodohalobacter sp. | reverse complement strand
CAAAGCCCACGATGAAATGGTTAAAGCTATATTTACGAGGGTTACGGCAGTAGGGACAAAGCTATTAGCCACATCAAACGGTGATAGCCCTGATATAACGGCGTATGAATATCTAAACGCTTGTCGTCCTGTAGAACGCTATAAAGAAGATGTACCGCTTACGACCATGCAAGATTTAGAAGACACACCCGCCAAAGATAATTGGATATATTATTACTTCGGTTTAGATGATAGACCGTTTAAAGACATAGAAGAGCATAAGGCATGGATAAAGAAAATGCTAACGATGCACCCAGAGGGATCGTTTGAGTTTAACTCGAAAGTATTAGGCATACGATCAAGTGTCGATGGTATCCTATACGGTCATTTATTCACGAAGATGCACGACATTGATTTTGAAGATGTAAACATTCAAGCTATCAAAGAGGTGTTGTGTGGTGTCGATGTTGGTAGTGGAGGCGAACACAACTCGGATAAGAAACGTGCCAAGAGTATATTTGTGTTAGTAGCATACTCACGGAATTACCAACGAGCTATTGTATTAGATGGCATGAAATCGAAAGAGGTCGGACATTTAGAAACCGCTGAAGAGATGAACCAGTTTCTTAAAGAATGGTGGTTAGTGTTCAACAGACGCATACAAGGCATATACATAGATGATGCCGAACCTGCTATGCGCTACTCGATGGAAAAATATATAGCCTATCCAGTTGATGCGATGGGTTCTATCAAGAAAAACAAGCTGGTTGATTTACGTTCAAGAGTAGCATTGAAAGAACAACTGATACATCAATACCGTTTATTATTCCTTAAAAACGATGGTGCGCAGATGGTTAAGAAGTATCTGGCTAAAGTCAAAGGACTAAACGGTAAGATGATAGATGAAGAAGAAACACACAATGACGTTTCGGACGCATTGGACTATGCACTAACGCCACGATTTGGTGAGCTAATGAAAGCAAGGTGATGTTATGCCGATTTATGGATTTAATTTAAAGCATAACGATATGTTAAACAACATCGAGAGTAACAAGCGATATGAAATGAACTTGTATAAAAACAAGGTGTTTTTGACTGGTTCTGCATCGGTTGTTGAACGATACTACAAAGAGGACATTACAGCGTTTGAAGATAAGTACGAGCAATCCGCAAGGGCAGGCACATTCTGGCATAACGTAGGTGCAAAGAACGCAAGGGTGTTGTTTGGGCTGGTTAAGATGATTAACGATGCGTTTGTGCGCTTGGTTACATCGGGTGGCTTTGAGTTAGAAGTGCTTGGTGAAGATGGCGAGATTGACGAAGAAGAAACCGAACGCTTAAAAGAGATACTACGCTATAACGACTTTGAAAAGAAAAAGTGGGGATTAGCCGAGAGCTTTGCCAGCGGTTTAGGGTTCTCACCTATCAAGGTTAGCATAGATGAAGACATCGGCGACAAGCCTATCATCGAAGTTATTGACCCGTTTAAGATAGAAGCTATTGAAAAACGTGGGTTCATTATCGGGTATAAGCTAAAGCGCCGACAAAAGATAGAAGATGAAGAATACGAAGTTCAAGAGATTATCTACATGGACGATGGTAAACCTATCATTGAATATAAGCTGTTAGACATCAACAATAACAGCACACCTTTAGACATTGGTAAGTTTAGAGAAAGCAACAGCAAAGCATTTGATGAGTTGGGCTTGTCGTTTTTGATTAGAGATAACAAAGTATTAACCGTATTCGATGATATGAGCGAGTTAAAAGACATGCCGATCGTGGTCAAAAATAACACGCCATATAATTCCTCATTCCCGAAATCACCATTTGGTGAACCAGACACGCAAGAGTTAGATTTATTCGAAGATAGTTTAAGCGAAATGATAAGCAACATGGTTGAGGAAGTTCGTAAAGGGCGCATCAAGGTAGCGGTCAGCGAAGACTTAATCCCAAAAGACGCAGAAGGTCGTGCATTAGGCTTTGATGAGTTCAAAACCGAATACATCAAGTTGGGCAAGGACAAAGAGAACAACCAAAAGTTAGTCGAGATTATACAAGGCGAAATTAACACCGAGAAGTATTTATCGGGCATCGCACAGTTAATCATGCACGGTTGCAACAAAGCTAATATACACCCTATCACGGTAGGTATCACGGGTGTTGAAAGCATCGTAGCCAGCCAAGAAAGCCAAGTGGAACGTGAGAAAGTATCATTACGCACGAGAGAAACCAAGCTCGCATCATGGCGTGAGAGTTTGAAAAAACTATTTAACGTTGTATTGCAGACTGATGACATTATCAAAGGCAAAGAGGTCGATGACTATGAAATCAACGTATCGTTTGGCGAGTTCACGAACCCAAGCCCAGATAGTATTATTGGTTTAATGGGTAAAGCGGTAGAGAACGGTTTGACGTCTATGCGTCAAGCACAGAAAGATTATCAGAAAGAAATGGGTATGGAAGTATCTAAAGATGATATGGAACGCAATTACCTATATACGTTGGTAGAAAAAGGGCAACCGTTATCAAACGCACAAAACTTAAGATTTGAAGAACTCACGCAAGAAGACATTGACGAGAGTGATGAATAATGCCCGTCAATCGCACGATAGTATTAGATGAAACCCGTGCAGACCCGACATTACGACAACATCAGCGTATCATGCCAAGCCCAAAAAGTCGCAAGACATTACGGGAAGGCGGTTACACATGGGTATTAAGTTCAAACGTAAGTGCGGTAGCGGTAAGAGGCGATGACTTATTCATTAGATTTCATAATGGTAGCTTGTATCAATATCCGAGACAAGGTGATAGGTTTAACGACATGATCGAGAGTTCATCGAAAGGTCGATGGGTGTGGAATAATTTAAGACGCCCCAACGTAACCTATCGAAAGGTCGGCACATTACCATTACCCGAAGATACGATTGAGCCAGATGAAGAAGTTATGATGCCACGAGTAGCAACACAAGACCCCAAGATAGTGGAAACATTAGCGACAGCGGGGCTTACAATTAAAGTAATGTCAGAACGCCCCAGCATACCACTGTTAAGTGATTAGACGTTAAACCCTTACGGTAAAAGGGTATGATATAAAAAAACAGCCGACAGGCTATAAATCGGGAGGCAATTCCATGAGTGAAGAAACCAAAACTCAAGAAAAAACTCAAGTTGATGAAACGACTAATCAACAAGAGGAAGAAGAAACCAAGTCGGAAGAGCAAGAAGAAAAAGAAGAACCCAAAACCTATTTAGAGGACGAGGTTCAGAAAATGATGGAAGAGGCTACGACCAAGCTAAAAAGAGAATACTCTAAAAAGTTAGGTGTTAATCTCTTCGAGGACAAAGAGGTTGAGCAATTTGTCGAGGCTCAATCCAACAAAGTAGATAAGTCCAAGTTAGAGGAATACGAAAAACAAGTCGAGGATTTAAACCAGTACAAAAGTAAGTACGCCGACTTGGAATTTGATTTTCACATAATCAAAAAAGGTGTTCCCGAAGATTATGCTCCAAAGGTTAAGAAGTTAGCCAGCACCGAACTTGAAGGCGAAGACATGACGACTGAAAAAGCGATTGATCGTGTGATTGAGGAATTTCCATTCTTCAAAAAAGGCGGTCAAAAGAAAGTCGGTATGGACGTCAATCAAGAAACGACTGCAAAAACCGCCTATGAGCAATACTTGGATAAAAACTACATACGCAACAAAAACGGCAAGTTAGTACCAAAAAATCCAAGATAAAAAGGAGAACTAAAATATGTCATTTTTAACAGCAAATGCACCAGAAAGAGGAGATGAAACGGTAGATAGTAAATTTGCCGAATTAGTCGAAACGAATTTATGGGCGAGAAATGTATTTCAGCCCGGTATTACTTATACTGACAAGTATCAAGTCGATGCGATGGGTCAATTATTTGTCCGCAAGTTAGGCAAAGGAAACGTTGACACAACTGCAAACTTAACCTTTAACCACGAACAAACCGCAGATGAGCTAATCTCTATTGTATTAGACAAGCAGTTCAAGCAATCAGAGGAAGTTCATGAAGCGGTTGAAGTCGCAAGAACCTCTGGCACAGGTGTCCAGAAGTTTGAAGTATTATCACGCAACGTGCGTGAGGCATGGCAACAAACCGCACATGATGAATTAGAAGCAGGCGCAACTGCAAGTGCCAATACAACCGTTACAGCAGCCGATGACGTCAAAGAAAGATTTATTGAAGTTCGGAAAGAATTACGAGACAACGATGCAGACCCAGATGTCATTATCTGTTCAACAGAGTTTTACTCTAAAATGCTCGAATATAGCGGTAAAGAATTTCAACCTGCTATGGGTGATGAAGTTATTAGAACGGGTATTGTCGGACGTTTCTTGGGCATGTCGGTTATTGAGAGTACGCAACTAACCGATACTGGTACGGCTGGCGATGTTGAGTTTATCATGTACGACCACGATGCTTATTCAATCTTAACGCAATTAGTAGCATCACGCATCGTTGATGCTGGTAAAGACTGGGCAGGTTCAGCGGCGCAATTATACATTATCAGTGGTTTCAAAGTTACCAATGAAGACCGTGTAATTAAGAAAACCGTAGCATAATGAAATCAGATAAGTTCATAAAGGTTCATAAAGACGAACAAAGCACCAGAATAAGAGAACACATGTTGCCAAGATATTTGGCACACGGTTGGAAGAAAGTCAAAGAGAAGAAAAAAGAACCAACGAAAGACTTTGATAAGTACACCAAGAAACAGCTGATAGACATTGGTAAGAACAATGGTGTTCATCTGAAAGAACGCATGAACAAAACTGAAATGATTGCGAAACTTGAACAGAAAAAGCACGTCCACAAGCCAAGCAACAAAGGTTTCACTGACAATTTGATTAAATAGCCTTTAGGGGAGGGTTCTATTCCCTCCCTTAATTGCTTTAAAGAGGTGTGTGTATGAAGTTTGATGAAACTATAAAAGAGTTCTATGTCGAGAAAGAAGACGTCTATAACATCAGCACGATTGATGAAAGTGATTTGACGGCGACCTTTGGGTCTAACGTTGATTTAGATATGGCGTTGAAAGAAAAAAGCCAAGATGTTTATATGTATCTTGACGACCAACAAAACGTAGGCGATCCATACCATCACGCATTAGCCGTTCGCTATATGATATACAAAAATGTCGATAAACAAACCGCTATTAAACGAGCGGTTATTGAACATATACGAGGTGCGGTTAATACGGGCATGGATTTAGAGGCTTATGAAAACGAGGGCAAAGAATGGTTAAGCCCTAAAGTCAAGATGATACTAAAACGTTCTGGGCTAATTGTTACGGGTCAAGTACGCATACCATATTTCACATTGGAAGGTGATTGGGGTGCGCAGGCAGAATAAACGTAAGTATCCAACAGAAGCGGAATTATATAGAAACGATGAATACATAGCGAGCTTTTGGTGTAAAGCCGAAGAGCGTCATGTAGTCGCCACTGATTTTGGTGGGCATTATGCAACCGGTGAATTGTCGATTGAAACTAACGCTGATTTAGGTTTTAGCGAGAACGATGAAGTGTTGTTAATTGGATTAGGCGAAACAAAAATAAGAAGTATTAGCGAAGCATCTAACCCCGTCTTAAAAAGCGATAGAAACGCACGCAGAGGCAACCCAAGATATGTTTGGCGGTTCATAGCCAAATGAGTTATCAAGTTGATGGGTGGTTAGAAATAGGTCAATTTAGGAATATCGTTGATAACAACAAACCGTTTGATACGGGTAGAATGTTATTAGAGGGTACACGCTATGTCGTAAACCCAGAATATCAAAAGGTGTCGTATGATACCTTAACGTTGCCATACATCATTTATCAAGAACAGGGCTTTACACATTGGATTACGGGTGAAAGAGTTGAAGTTAATAAAGGTTTCATCAGCGTAAACACAGTAACGGAATTAGCACAAGTCAGCGCCTATCAAGATGCAGGCGTAACGAATGAGCGCACATCACACGCAGACGCCAACCGAGCAAGGGTTAGCATGATATCAAATGGTGTCATTGATCGTGTGAAAGGATACGGTGCAGAGACAGGAGGTCGTGGCGATGTATATGTCGGTCGCTAATAAGATATTCGACTATGTATTAGAAAAGTTAAACGAGAACACCAACGAGGTTATCTTCGATGGTAATTACACGTTTAAGTTCTTCCCGCAACAAGCTAAAGACGTGGACACATTTCATATCTTGAAAAAAGAGGACGGCTTGGAATATGAGCCACATGAAGTCGTGCCATTCGTTGATGTGTCAACGGTAGAAATACCATTTAATACGAAAAACAAACGGTCAGATTGGGAGATTGAATACTATCTGGCGTTTAAGATAGATAAACAAAAGGACGAGAATGGGCAGTTGTTATTAGCGTTTAATTATGAGAGTGATGAGTATCAAGCGTTAATGGAAACGTATAATTTGTTTAAAGACCAACTGAACCATCAAATAAGCGATATCAAAGCAGCGTTTAAAGTAAGAGAGCCACAACGTGTATCAACGTTCTTTCACGATGGACATTATTACACGGTGTTTGCTTTAACGTTTAATATCACAAAATTAGAAAAAGGTATCTTTGGGCATGAAGATAAGATATATATGCAACCAATAGAAGATGCAGTCGAAAACATTGAAGATGACGAATATTTATTAGACGCACCCGATTGGACACCTATGTCGGCTAAAACGCCCCGTGAGATACAAGACCTTAACAGCGAGGACAAGTATTATGATGTTGAGAAAAGATCATGGGAGGCAACAATAACGGCTAATTACAACGAAAGAGCGGTTGATAAGCTGTTATTAAAAGAGGCGATGGCTATAGGTTCGAACAACAACAAATATCGAGTGCGTTTTATATTAGAAGGGGTTTACAATGAAACACGCATCGTAAGAATATATGACCCTAACGCACCGAAACTCAATAACGTGCCACAAACAGTTACGTTTACTATGCGACTTGCGGAGGTGTAGGCTATGAGTAGAATAGATATTTACCAGAAACGAGCGCCAGCGGAAGACACTACGCCTATATCAGCGGGTAATCCACGCACTAATACGGCGGGACAACCGAGTATTTCAACGGCTGGTAAAGCTACGATCGCCTATGGTGCTATTGTTGCACGCCAAGCTTATCAAACCGCAACGGGTGAGATGCGAGCAAGGGGTAATATCGAAATGGCTAATCGTATTGAGAATGCCGCAACGGGCTTAATGTATGGAACATTGATTATCGGAACAGGTGGTAAAGCCGCAATACCTATTGCTATAAGTGGTATTAGTCAAGGTATTAGTCAAGTGTTAGAACGTAATAGAGAAAACGAAGAAATACAACTGATGAATAGATTGCGAGGCAGACAAGTAGGTGGTGTCTTTGACTAATGTAAAAATCAGAGGTATCGCCGTTGAAGTTAAAGATATAAACTATTCTAAAACCCTATCAGACGCAAGAGAAGAAGGCGCTATGACCATTATTAGCGACCGAAAAAAACGCTATGAGAAATGGGATTTAGTCGATGTAACGGATAACGGACAAGACTTTCAATACATGGTTGATACCGATGCTGTGAGAGGTATCAAAAACGGTTTATATGAACATGACATCATGCTAACGGGCGTGGTGCAATACTTCGCAACCATTATGCCAGCCTCAAGAGGTTTCCATATCCGCACAGGTGTTCTAAAAACAATGCGAGATATATTAGAGGTATATCAGCGTGAGTTTCAATTCTATCGCAATTTAGGCATTGACTTTGTTGAGGGTGCTTGGTTAGATAAAAATGTCATAGACAAAGAATTTGATGGCGATAACTTCAAACAAATATTAGATGGACTGTTTAAGACGATACGATCATTTCCTAAAGCATACTTTGAGGGTGATACGTTTTGGATTTATCCAGTGCCAGCAAGTATGCGTAATAACTTGGTTAGCTTTAGCGGTCAGACTTATTTCAACGAAAGCAACTCACTTGATTATGCGACACGGGTTGTATCGAAAGTTAAGAATGGTATCTTTGACAGAATAGACCCACGTTGGTTTCCAAGCGAAAACGGGTATATCTTACAAAGGTCAGAGGGTGTTCGGTATCAATCCGACCAAGCCTATTATGAATTAGATAGTGATATAGCGGTGATGAATAAAGTCATAGCCGTTGATGTAACATATAGTCGATTAAAGGTATCAGACCAATCAACAGAGTTAATTACCGAAGACATTGACATCAGCGAAATGGTTTTAACCGAAGAGGAATGGGAAGCGCTATTGATTATCACAAACACACAAGCTGAAAATGGTGAGGCAAAAGGTAAACAAAATCACGTTCAATATAACTTGGAAGATAGAAAGATATTTGGGCTATCAGAAACGGCGCAAGGCATATCTAACTTTTGGGTAGAAACTCGGTTTTTAAGAAATGCTATATATTACATAATCAAACGTGATTATATCCCAGAGGGTTATGTCCTAAACGCTTATGAACCCAATTTAGAAGACATTAGATTAAGGGTAAGATATTATTGCAAAAGAGACTTTGATATAGTTGTCAACAAGCACAATTCCAA
>CAZHUP010000109.1:4991-8608 GCA_964535495.1 uncultured Rhodohalobacter sp. | reverse complement strand
CCTGCTGTTGCTGCCGGACTTGGAGCATTTAGTACGTGAACTTCGCGATCAGTGGTTTCAAAATAGAAATCATCCAGAATGTCTCCGTTGGGTTTGAGTGCCATGGCCCTGACGCCGGATGGAGATCCAGTCAGGTCATCAAGCTGGATGGAGGGGATCAGTTTTTGAAGGTTTTTGAGAAAGCCCCGTTTTGAGTAGGATCGATACATTTCATCAAGGCCCATTTTCCAGTGCTGCGAGGCGAGCTTCCAGAAACCCGGGAAGTCGGCAACTTCGATAGTATCCAGGAAATCAAACGAGCCTTTTGTATAGCCTTCTCGTTCGAATGTGAATACCGCGTTGGGTCCACACTCCACGCCGCCGAGCACCATTTTAGTAAAGTGAACGCCCAAAAATGGAAACTCAGGATTTGGCAATGGGTAGATCAGCCCTTTCACTTTGTGTTCAGCTTCCGGCGAGAGTTCATAGTACTCGCCGCGAAAAGGAACAATTTTAATTGGGCTTTGGACGCCGGATGATCGGGCCACACGGTCGGAATGTAAACCGGCGCAGTTGATCAGATAGTTTGTTTGAAATGAATCGGAGGAAGTTTTTACGGTCAGAAGACCGTTACTCTGATTCACACTCTGAACCATTTGATTTAGTTTGACCTGACTTCCGCTATCGACCACTTTTTGAGCTAATACCCTGCATACGCCTACAAAATCAACAATTCCGGCGCATGGAACATGAATCGCTTCAACCCCGCTTACATAAGGCTCAATTTCCAGCATTTCAGCCCTGTCGATCAGCTGAATGCCATTTATCTCATTCTGAAGTCCCCGTTCATAAATGTCATGCAGCTTTGGGATTTCCGTTTCGTCAGAAGCGACAATAATCTTTCCACATATTTCGTGAGCAACATCATTTTCTGCACAAAATTGAACCAGCTGGCGCCGGCCATCTATACAATTTCTGGCCTTGTAGCTTCCAGGTTTGTAGTAAATACCGGAGTGGATCACACCCGAATTGTGTCCGGTTTGATGGGGAGCTACCCGATTTTCTTTTTCAAGAACCAAGATTTTAGCATCCGGGTATGAAAGAGAGAGTTTGTAAGCTGTTGAGAGGCCAACAATTCCTGCGCCGACAACTGTAAAATCAAATATCATGCGAAAGTTTTTCAATTTATAAACGTAGAAAATATAAGAATTGTTAAATCGAGACTCACGTTAAGTTATTCTGATAAATCAAGCAGTAATAACGTCTTTTATAATCATTATAGTTGATAAATATTTTGTCATATAATGTTTATCTTTCAGGCTTGCGAGCAATTTAATTTTAACATGAATGAATCTGTAGTTTAGCTTCAATAACCGTACGATTATGACTATTAACAATTTTATAAAGCTGAGTTTTTTTGTAATTCTTCTTGCTTCCTTTACCGCTTGTGAAAGTTCAGATGATTCAGCTGAAGCGATTGTAGAAAATGCAGTGTTTGCCGATCTGGACGGTAACCAGGTAAGCATAAAAGATTTTGAAGGGAAGTTGGTCTTAATCGATTTTTGGGAGTCGTGGTGCGGCCCCTGTCTGCAAGTATTTCCAACCATGCATGAACTCAGAGAAGAGTATCCGAATGAGTTTGAAGTTCTTGCCGTAACGGTAGGACTGAACGAAGGTCCTGAAGATGCGAGAAGATTTGCAGCAGAACACGATTACGATTTCAACTGGCTGTATGATGACACCGGCGTATTTACAAAACTGGGAGGACAAGGGATTCCGTTTAAGGTATTTGTTGATCCCGATGGAAAGCTAATTTCAATTGAAATGGGTTCATACGGTCGCGAGGGCGATTACAACAAAACCAAAGAGCTGATTCAGGAATATTTTTAGTGAACGGCTGAACAATCATCAGAAAAATGCTGTTTTTCTGATCAGTAAAGATTTTTAATACTAATAAATGAATGACATGGAGCAACAAGTAGAAAAATTACCTTATAAAGTAAAAGATATTTCACAGGCCCATTATGGCCGACAGGAAATCGATTTGGCAGAAGCAGAAATGCCCGGATTGATGGCTCTTCGCGAAGAGTACAGAGACGAACAGCCTCTGAAAGGTGCACGTATCGCCGGATGTCTTCACATGACAATTCAAACAGCAGTTCTGATTGAAACACTTATTGAATTGGGAGCCGATGTAACCTGGTCTTCCTGTAATATTTATTCAACGCAGGATCACGCTGCCGCAGCTATGGCAGAAGCCGGTGTTCCAGTGTATGCATGGAAAGGAATGACAGAAGAAGAGTTTGACTGGGCCATTGAACAAACCTTGTTTTTCCCAGACGGAGAACCGCTTAATATGATCTTGGATGACGGCGGAGACCTCACCAATATGGTGCTAGACCGTTACCCGGAACTGGTAGATGGAATCAACGGGATCTCTGAAGAAACCACTACGGGAGTTCTTCGCCTGATTGAGCGGGAGCGAAAAGGGTCGCTGACACTGCCCGCCATCAATGTGAATGATTCTGTAACCAAATCTAAATTCGATAATAAATACGGTTGCCGTGAATCAGCAGCAGATGCGATTCGCCGCGCTACCGATGTGATGATGGCCGGAAAAGTTGCAGTTGTTGCCGGTTATGGTGATGTGGGTAAAGGAACATCCGCTTCTTTGCGAGGAGCCGGCGCCCGTGTGATTGTAACGGAGATCGATCCCATTTGCGCTCTTCAGGCTGCAATGGACGGTTACGAAGTGAAAGCCATGGATAGTGCTGTTGAAGAGGGTGATATTTTTGTAACCGCCACCGGTAACAAAGATATTATCAAAGACCGCCACTTCCTGAAGATGAAAGACAAAGCCATTGTTGGGAATATTGGCCACTTTGATAATGAAATTGATGTAGCCTGGCTGAAGCAGAATTCAAAGGAAGAGAATATTAAGCCGCAGGTAGATCTGTTCACGATCAATGAAACAGGACGACAGGTTGTCTTACTTTCGCAGGGTCGCTTGATGAATCTTGGGAATGCAACCGGACACCCTTCGTTTGTGATGAGTAACAGTTTTACAAATCAAACGATTGCACAGATTGCACTTTGGAATCGTCCGGAGGAATTTGAACCGGGTGTACACGTGCTGCCAAAATCACTGGATGAGAAAGTAGCTCGGCTACACCTATCCAAGATTGGTGTGGAGCTGGAGACTTTGACCGAAGATCAAGCTGAATATATCGGAGTGCCGATTAAAGGACCGTACAAGTCTGATCAGTACAGATATTAATCAGAAAATTTTCTGAATGATTAAAAGGCGTGGGTGCACAACTCACGCCTTTTTTTGTTTTGTAGGGAGTTTGAGATTTGGAGAGTGATATTAGTGAATAAATCCCCTCCATTTTAAGGAGGGGAAATAGGGGTGGTTCTATAGAGCTCATTTTTAAATAGAGAGTTGAACAACTATCGAACAAAGAATCTTAGCTCAATCTATCTGCAACGAAATCACCGAGTCTCTAAGTTATACGAAGCCAATACGAGATTTAAATTTTAAAAGTAAATTTAACCACCTCTAATCCCTGACATTGTCCATACAATCTTGATATCATTAAAAATGTTTCAATGAATATCGAGATACTCATGATTTCTCC
>CAZHUP010000109.1:0-4891 GCA_964535495.1 uncultured Rhodohalobacter sp. | reverse complement strand
CCCGCGCGGTTACACAACATCAATTGCTCCCAAGGGAGCCGATATTGTGATGTCTTCCGCGCTTTGATGCAAACCATGCTATCTTTCCACCAATCAAGGCCGGAGGGTTCTTTCACTCTTTTTAAAAGTCTGAGTTGCTACTGGAATACTGTTTTCATCCATCATAAATTGAATACCCTGATGAGCTGACCTGCAAATATTTATCATCCTCCAGCCCCTCCCTTCAAAGGGGGAACCATTGATTCAGGAACAGAACCTTTTGGCGAAATGTGAGTTTATAAAAAAACCGCCATGCTCTTCCGAACATGGCGGTGGATCTAACTTAAATTTTGAAGATTAGCTTTTGGTAAACTGAACATTCAGGTTCAGTTTTACTTCATCTGAAACGACTACACTTCCTGCTTCAGTAACCGCGCTCCATGTCAGGCCAAACTCTTTACGGTTGATCTTACCGGTTACATCAAAGCCCGCTTTTGTCTGCCCGTAAGGGTCAACTACGGTTCCGCCGTATTCGGCATCCAGTTCAATTTCTTTGGTATTACCACGAATGGTCAGGTCTCCAACCAGTTTGTATTCACCGTCGCCGGTTTTCTTAAACGATTTTGACTCAAAGGTCATTTTTGGATACTCGGCGGCATTAAAGAAATCATCTGATTTAAGGTGATTATCGCGATCTTCGTTACCGGTTTCGATACTATCAATTGACGTCTCAAAGGTGATTTTTGCATCCTTAAAGTCTTCATTATCAGACTCAATAATTGCGTCAAACTCCTTAAATTTCCCAGTAACGGTTGATATAACCAGGTGTTTCACTTTAAAAGTGATTTCAGAGTGATCAGTGTCGATGGTCCATTTTGTTAGTGTGTCGGTACTCATTATTGTCCAGTTTGTTTGATTGATGTATAATTGTTTAATATTGAACTAAATATAAGCAGCATTTCGTTCCTGTCAAAATTAATTTAATATTAAACTAAACAGGTTGGCAAAGTTGCAAATAACATTTTTGTAGTGTATCTAAAAAGAAAAAAAGTGAAGATGATAAAGCATTCAATATTTCTGGGGATAATCTTATTAATCATTTCTTGTTCAGACAGAACTGACAATCAGCCTGCGGGGGATGGATGGAGCGAAGTGTCGCAACAAGGTAAGGGTGCTGTTACTTTGGCTTATGTGCCAAGTGAAGGGTTTTCCTATTACGATGAAAATGGAAACCTTACAGGGGTAACCATTGAATTGGTACGGGACTTTGTTCAATTCGTTTATGCTGAACATGGTGTCGAATTGGATTTGCAATATCGGCCGATTGAAAATTTTTCAGAGTTTTATAATCAGGTGATGAATGCTGAGGGTGGCGTGTTCGGTGTGGCTAACGTGACGATCACAGAAAACAGAAAGGAAGAGATCGGTTTTAGTCCGCCATATTTAATGAATATAGCAACGCTGATTACCCATCAGGAAACAGAAGAGTTAGAAAGCTTTGATGAGATAATGCAACAGTTCGACTCATTGACTGCATTAGCGTTTGAAGGAACTCTTCACGAAGAGAGGTTGGTGAGACTAATTGAAGATTACAACTTAGGAGAAGTCCCAATAGAGTACGCTTACTCCAATGATGAGATTATTAATAAAGTCTCAAGTGAAAATGAATACTTTGCTTATGTAGATATCTACAACTATTGGAGAGCAATCAATGATGGTGCTGAGATTACGCGGCATGAAATTGGAGACGATTCTTCGGAGCAGTTTGGAGTAATTATGCCAAAAGAGAGTGATTGGATAGAAGTATGGGAGGAGTTTTTTGAAAGTGGAGACGGATATATTCAATCAGACCGCTATAGAACGCTTTTAACAGAGCACCTGGGGGAGGAACTTGCCGAACTTTTAATAAATCAAATGTGATTTTGGTAAAGATATAAGGAATTCCCTTACTGTGCGATCAGTTAATTTTATATATGAATTTGCATAATAAATCGTTTTTTTAAGTATAGATACCCTTTAAAAAATGAACAGGAGGAGTTATGAGCAATATAATGAATGGTAATTCAGAATCGGTACTTCAGGAACGGGTTAATCGTTTGAAGGATGAAGGTTATCGGGGGTTTACAGTCACAGCAGCTAAAAAGAGTGATAAGTGGGAAGGAGTAAAAGTTACCGTAAAAAATAGTGAAGGAAAGGAGTTGAAGGCTGAAGGTGAGACGGTAGATGAAGCTTACGAAAACATAATTGAACTCATCGACATCGCAATTGATGATTAAGTATAACGGATAAAAAATGAATTAAAACGGCAAGTTGGTATAGCATGAAAACGTACAAAAAAATATTGGTGCCTACAGATTTTTCAAATGGAGCTGATGCTGCTTATGCTATTGCAAGACAGTTAGCTCATAAATATTCCGGAAAAGTAGATTTGATGCATGTTCTACCAACCGGTGAATATCTGCGGGAAACATTGAAGAAAATACCGGTAGCCGTTGATCCCGATGAAAATGTAATACCTGATATCGTAAAGGAGGCAGAAAGGAAACTGAAAGCCGTTCTGAATGAAATTGAGGAGCCGATACGCGGTAAAATACACATTGGAAAAAATCGAAAAGCAGCAGACTCTATCATTCACTACGCAAATGATGAAGAGTACGATTTAATTGTGATGGGCTCTAAAGGTGAAGATAAATCCATGATGAAAAGGGGTTCAACTACACTGCGAACTCTAAGAAATTCAAAAGTACCTGTACTGGCAGTTGATAAAGGAACCACTGCAGGGGATATTAAACGAATAATGTTGCCTACCGATTCATCCCAGCTATCTTTGAGTGCACTACCTCATGCGGCAGCACTTGCACACGCATTTGGGGCAGAGATTACACTTTTCTATGTGATGGAGTTGTACGGTGGAATTACGGAAGATTCTGATTTTAAACCGGAAGATCATGAGAAAGAGAAAATTTACGAACAGTTGATGAGCCGGCTTGATTACTATCTTCAGGATCGTAAACCCGAGGGGATTCAGCTAAAAAGAAGTGAAAAGTCTTTTTTAGACAGTTTAAAAACGGGGACAGCTGCTTCAGAGAAATATATACCATTAAAAACAGTCGTTATTTCTGGATATTCCGTTCATTATGAAATTGAGAAGTACGCTGAAAAACAGACAGATCTCGTTGTGATGGCAACCCATGGCCACAGCGGTTTTGCCCATCTTTTCCTCGGTTCAATGACAGAGAAGGTCGTTCAAAATTTACCTAAACCGGTTATGACAACCCGACCTACAGAGACTGAGTTTGACCGTGCAGAAAAAAGCAGTATCGGAATGGTGACATACGACCCACTTCCTTAGTTATCTACTTACCTATTCTGAAATCGAACTTGTTCTGGGGCTGAAATTCTGATCTGTGGAGTTCCTTCGTGGATACGGATAAATCCCTCAACACAAATTTGACGGTTTGTATAGAGATCTTCCGGTGAGGAGGGCCAGGCCTGCCGATCTTCTCCCCATATCAAACCGGTAAACAGTTGGTTGGGATAATCATCTTCAAAGTTGATAAAAGTGGGTTCTCCGCCTATTTCCCGGACTGTTTGAACCGACATAACCTTACCGCAAACTTCAGCATATTTCCCCTGATGGTTAATAGCTTCACTTGCAGTTGTGGTAATTTCAATACTCTGTTGTCGATCCGGTGAAAAAACACGAGACAAAATCAGCCCGGCAAAAAGGATGATGATAAGTACCGGAATAAATTTCTTAATCTGTTTTCGCAGTTGATTCACTGGTATTTACAATTATGTTCATTACTAAATTATTTGATTCTGAATCCATGAGAAAATATCAGTCATCACTTCATCACGATTTATCTCATGCAGCATTTCGTGCCTGCCTTCAGAGTAAAGTTTCATTTCTACAGATTTAGCACCAGATTTTTCAAACAATGATTTGAGTTGATGAACACCTTCTCCCATGTTAGAAACGGGGTCCTGATCTCCTGAAACTAAAAGTATGGGAATCGATTTACTGTGCCCGGAAAATGGCTTATGACTGTGAAGAGTTTTTAAGCCAAGAAAAAGGTCACGATAAAACCCTACCGGATAGATAAATCCACATGCAGGATCATCCAAATATTGGTCAACCATATTTTTATCCCTGCTTAACCAATCAAAGTCAGTACGATTGGGTTTGAATGCTTTATTATACTCACCGAATGTTAAATAGTTGATAAGAGAACTTCTCTTCTCCGGTCCTGTAATTAAACTTAAAATTTTTGATAAGATAATACCAAAATGAAGCATGAAAGGTGGTTTGCCATTACTGCCGGAGTAGATAATACCATTTGGACTAACTGGGTGCAGCTGCATCATCCGTTGAGTAATAAAAGATCCCATGCTGTGTCCGAATACGAATATCGGGAGGGCGGGATATTTTTTCTTTGTGATCTCGTAGACGTGATGAGTATGCTTTACAAGCGTATGAAAAGTATCGTCTGATGGTACAATGCCAAATTCGCCGGTTACTGATTTACCATGTCCCTGATGATCGTGGCCTATAACCGTAAATCCATTTTTGACTAGAAAAGCGGCAAAATCATGATATCTATCAATATGCTCTGCCATTCCATGTACGAGCTGAACTACACCTGCCGGAGATCCTTCAGGTTGCCAGTGCAGGCAGTGCAGATCCATATCATTGGAAGCATTGATTGTGAAAGGTTCCTTTTTCATGATGAATTTTTATAGCAGTATCGTAGATTTAATATAGTTGGGACAAGAGATATTCCGCACTATTTATAATACAACAAGGAGAGGGAGAGTAAAAGATAAAAACTCTGTAGGTAAGGTTGTATCGAAGTGCAAAAACGGTTAACTTTTAAATCTTGAAAAAAATAAGAATGCGCCCGTAGCTCAA
>CAZHUP010000108.1:0-8747 GCA_964535495.1 uncultured Rhodohalobacter sp. | reverse complement strand
CTTGCTTCTCACGGAGGATATCTATATCAAATTGGAAAATATCAGGAAGCAAAAAATATTTTTTTGTCAATCTTGGATCAGGCAGATAAGTTGCCTTTAAGTTTTCAAGCAAGCTTGTACAATAACTTGAGCCTCGTTTTTTTCAAAACAGGTGAATCAAATAACTATGTTGAAACTCAATTAAAGGCATTAGGAATAGCTGAGAAGCTTACTAATAACGACTTCAAAAGTCGTATTTATAGAAATCTGCATATTTTTTATGCACAGAATAATAACTTTCAACTTGCAGATAAATACATTAATGAAGCGGCTAATTTAGCTAAAGATACAGTAAATACTGAAGAATTAATCTCAATTTATGCAGCTAAAGCAAGATATGAATACATATCTTTAAAAGATTTTGAATCAGCATTTTACACGCTTGATTTGGCTAAATCATTGAGTGATTCTATAAGAGTTCCAAGATTAGAAAACCGTGTTGATTTTGAAATAGCTAACATCAACCTTCTGAAAAGAAATTTTTCAAAAAGTTTAGATATTTTTGAAAATATTAAATTAAGATCAGTTGGCGATTCAGACCTGTCAACTTATTTAGATATGAAGATCAGAATTGCACAAATTCATATCTTTTTGAACAATTACCACGAAGCCAGACAATTAGTTCGTGAGTTTCGTGCACACGACATGTCAGATCTGGATTTTTCTATTCTTATTCTGGCACAAACGGTCCAGGCGAACGTTGCAGCCCATTTTGGAAATTCTGCAGAAGCAGAACGACTCTATTCAGAAGCAGCTGATTTGGTTTTTGAACGCTCCCAAAATACATCCGAGGCCGAGTCAGGGTATTGGACAGTTGAGGAAGAGTATATCTACCTGTTCGAAAAATATGCTGATTACCTTCTCCAAAATCAGCAATACTCAGATGCACTAATCCTTTTTGATCGCATTAAAACTATAAATGATGCTACACTGACGGACAATCCATTGGTACGATCTTCAGGAATGAGTGAGGAGACACTTACCTCAATTCGTAATCTCACTCAGGAAATGGCTCGGGTTCGAAGGCAAATTTTAGTTGCTGGCGAAAGCGATCGGCTCGCACTTCAAAATCGACTTTCAAGATTATCAGCTGAAAGACAATCTCTATCATCAACCGATAAACCATTTTCTGATACCTCGCTTAATCTCCAGGCTGTTCAACGTCAACTCGGTTTTTCTGAGTCTTTGGTCCACATAACGGAAATCGGCGATCAGCTTTACATCTCTGTGATCGATAGAGAAAAATTAGAGATCAAGAAAGTTCATCTGGACGAATCAAACCGAGAACTATTTGAAAGCGCCATAGAAACCATACTTGTTGGAAGAACTGATTTAGAAAAATTTTATCACATAGGACGTTTAATAGATATTGACAGTATTGTTGATCGTTCAAGCTCCATCATTGTAATGGCAGATAGTTACTTTCATCAGCTTCCTTTAGGAATTATTCCCTTAAAGCAACCCGAATCACCACACAGTTTCGGATCAGCAAAATACCTGATTGAAGTAGCAGAAGTACGCACCCTAAATAGTCTGCAAGATTTAACAGTACGCCAAAAACGAAATAATCACCAATATGGGTTTTCAGGGTTTGGAGTAAACGACTTCCAAAACGGTGCAACCTCACGTAGTCTTGTTTCACTGCCGAAAGCACCACAAGAGATTCAAAATATAAGTAATCAACTGAACCGGCTTAATCAAAACCGTACGTTTATCAACGAAAATGCTACGGTAGAAGCATTCCGTAATAACGCCGGCAACAGCAGAATTCTTCACATGGCTACTCACAGTGAAGTTTCAGACAGTGACCCGCTGTTTTCCACCCTGCATTTTTATGCTGACGAGACGGAAGAATCAAATCAAGTTCTTTCAGGGCGATTATTCGCGTATGAACTCTTTGAACTGAATCTTCAGAATGATCTCATCATGCTAAATTCATGCGAATCTGGAGGAGATCGTTTCCTTCAAGGAAGTGGAGTGATGGGAATCAGCCGTGCCCTTCGTTATGCCGGAGCAAATAGTCTGGTGCTTAACTCATGGTCAGTAAATGATCAATATGCAGCAGAATTTGCCGAAGAGTTTTACAGGCATTTGAACAATGGGGAAACAAAATCTAAAGCCCTTCAATTGACAAAGATACAGTTCATTAAAAATAAGAATGCAAATCCACACTTTTGGGGTCCATACATTTTGAATGGGGACCATAGCCCAATCGTATCGAATCAAAACTGGTTTGCGGGTTCTCTATTTTTAGCTATGCTTTTTTTCGCAGGATTAGTTGTTACAGGACGCAGAAAACAATTATCTGCTGCTTGATTTAAGCCCCCCGCCTGTTTTTGAGTAATACTCAGTCAGCTCATATGAATTATCTTCCGACCTGAGACAAATCATTACCTTCTAAAATCGTGGCAAAATCTCACTGCCATTAATTACAGATAGAATATCAACCCCTCCCATTTTTTTAAGAGGGACTTATACATTCATGATTTAACAATCGAACTCATGTTGTTATTTCTTGCCAATAAAAAAACCCGAATCCACAAAAGAATTCGGGCTGAAAGTACTCATATTATTTCTGTTTACTCAGACGCCAGTGCCTGAATGTATCGCTCGGCAATTCGGCTATACGCGCCATTAAGCTGATAGGCTTTTTCCAGTGTGGCTCTTGCTTCTTCAATTCGATTCAACTGAAAGTAGGCATTTCCCAGATACCAATAACTCTGTTCCTGGATGATAATATTTTCAATTTCATAATCGAGTGAACGTTCGAAGTATTCTGCTGCTTGCAAGTACATGCCTTCATTGTAATAGATTGAGCCCGCAGTTGCCAATAGCTCTGCCTTACCTTCCTGTGAGCCTATATCCGCTATTCTGTTTTCTACAATACTGATAGCTGATGTTATATTTCCGCGATTTGCTTCCGAGATTACAGACATGATGATTTCGTTTACATCAGTAGTTTCAGTAACCCCTTCAGCCGACCTGTAATAGTCCAATTCTATGGAATCAATTGGCTGGACAGCATATTGTTGTTCATCGTAAACGTTGAACAGAATTAAGCCGGCAGCTACAATTACAATTGCCGCTGCGGCAAACCACTGCATGGTTGAGTTTCGATAAAGGAAATGGACGTTTGACTTTTTCTCTCCGTTAGCCAGACCTTTTAAGCTGGCCACTGTTTTCATATAGTCGTAATAATAATCGTCAAAAATAACTTCAGACCAAAGCTCGTCGATTTCTTCTTCGTTAAGATTGCCATTCACATATTGGTCAATCTTTTCTTCAAGTTTATTATTTGTATTGCTCTCAATCATATTCTTCGAATTGATCGTGTTTTGGTGAAATTTGATTGCTAATCTTTTTCTGCTGGTCGGCCAACGTGCCATAAAATGATATGGCATCACTAATTTTAATTCTTACCCGGGTGATCTTTTTTCCTTTATCTATCAATTAAACTGTCTTTGATAACTTATGCTAAATCAAATAAATATTTGTGCGGGATTTCCACACTTAATTATCTGCTTTTTCGGGTTGCTTACGTAAGGTTTTTATGTGATTATTCCTTTGGTATATCATGACTTACACCTACAAGAGTAAATCGACGCTATTTTGTTACAAAATAAAAGGTTAAAAAGTTTTAATATATCACCTGTTCACGCGACTACATATATTCCCGCATGTTTAATATTATCAGATACTAATCAGTTATTTTGAATATAATGAAATCTGCACAACTGTCACTCATTCCTCTTTTATTTATCTTTTTTTGTAACACCTCCTGCAGTCAAACTGTAACAGAGCAAAATATCTCTCTGGAAGTAAAAATAGGACAGATGCTAATGGTTGGTTTTCAGGGATTTTCAGTGGATGAATCTGAACACATTATTCGAGACTTAACTGAGCATCATGTAGGCGGGATAATTCTCTTCGATTATGATGTACCAACAGGCACACCAAATCGCAATATTCAATCAGCAGAGCAGCTTAAAGAACTGAATAAGCAGCTTCGAAGCCATGCCCAAATTCCATTATTTATAGCTGTTGATCAAGAGGGAGGTAGAGTTGCTCGATTAAAACCGGCCAGAGGTTTTGAAGAGCATGTTTCTGCAGAATATCTTGGTTCAGTGAATAGTGAAGACACTACACGCATTTATGCTAAATTGATGAGTGAACAGCTCAATGACTTGGGATTTAATGTAAACTTTGCTCCGGTTGTCGACCTAAATACAAATCCTGAAAATCCGGTAATCGGTCAAATTGAACGTAGTTTCGGTGAAGATTCAGATCTCGTTACAAAACACGCAAAGATCTTTCTGGAAGAGTTTTCCAACCAAAATGTAATTGGAGTACTTAAACACTTCCCCGGGCATGGCAGCGCCTGGAACGACTCTCACGTAGGAATGGCAGATGTTACAGAGACGTGGGAAGAAATTGAACTGGAACCGTATCAAAAGTTGATTCAATCTGATCAAAGTTTCGCCATAATGACGGCTCATGTTTTTAATGAAAATCTCGATCCCGATTTTCCCGCTACGCTATCGAAATATGTACAAACTGAACTCTTAAGAGATTCTCTCAACTTTAAGGGCGTTCTTTTTTCAGATGATATGCAAATGGAGGCTATACGATCTTTCTACGGACTGGAAACTGCTGTGAAACAAGCTATCCTGGCGGGTGTAGATGTGTTGGTTTTTGCAAACAATTCCGTTTATGAACCTGACATCGTACCCGATGCCGTAAATATCATCAAAAATCTCATCGAGAGTGGTGAAATCTCAGAGGAACGCATTGACGAATCGTACCGGCGAATACAGTTGCTAAAATCAGACATCTCTGATTAATGCGTGACTCACGCAGTACTCTTAAGTAGCACCGAGCAAATCGTTAATCACTCTTTAACGGTTACATACTTTAAAATTTCTACTACTTGTTGAGGATTTTGGCAAACCGCAAGCGCCGCAGCGTCTACCTCTTTTAGTGCGTGAGTGTGCTCTTCGGGATGCATCACTATCAATTTTTTCCCAAGTGCTGATGCATATCCTGCATCAAAAGCTGCGTTCCATTGGCGATATTTCTCACCAAATTTCACAACAACAATATCAGACAGCTCAATCAACGTTTTCGTGCGAATGGCGTTAATCTTGCCTCCTTTATGATCTTTCCAAAAATTGCTTTTCTCTTCACCCAAAATATCAACCCCAACATTATCCGATGCCGGATGATCCGTAACCGGAGTCGAAATCTCCACGGGTAGATTTTCTTTCTCGATTCCATCCTTAATTTCTTCGCGCCAGTCTGAATGAATCTCACCGGCTAAATAGACATTCCATTCCATATCACATCATGTTTTGTTCTTATTATCCTCACTCACAACAACAGGCTCACAAATCAATTCATTCAACAAATAAAGTCTCACATCCGCTGATAAAAAAACCTCCGAACTTTTAAATTCGGAGGTTTTTCAATATCTACTCACCGCGATATGGCACACCGTCCGTAATCCAGGCAGGCGCAGGAACACCTTTCAGGTAGTGATCCATGTACTCTTTCATTTTGATTGCATAGTCCAAACGATTCTCAAATTTCCCCAAATGATGGGGTTCATTGTAATAGTGAAGAAATACAGACTCCTTGCCATTTCTTCTCAAAGCCAGATAGAGCTCGATAGATTGATACCAAGGCACAGCATCGTCCACGTCTCCATGCTGAATCATAAGTGGCGTATTGATTCGGTCTGCAAAGAAGACCGGAGAATTCTCGATGTAGGGTGCTAAGTTCTCCCACATGCTTACTCCGAGCCGACTCTGTGTTTGTTCATACTGAAACTGTCTTGCAAGACCTGACCCCCAACGAATACCGCTGTAGGCGCTGGTCATGTTCCCGACCGGTGCCCCCGCTACAGCTGCAGCAAACATATCTGTTTGCGTAACAACATGAGCCGTTAAATAGCCACTCCAGGAGTGACCGTGCAGTCCAATCGCATCGGGATCTGCAACTCCCATCTCAATCAGCTTGTGAACACCCGGAACCAGATTTTTGGTAGCAGAGTATCCCGGAATTGGAATATCAAACCATACATCCGGAAGGAATACAGCGTATCCGTCGCTCGCATATTGTGCTAAATTTGGCCGGTGATTCGTTACAGGCGTATTGAAATTGTGCAGACGCTGTGAATAGCGCTCGTAATAATATATAAATACCGGGTACTTCTTATCGGGATCGTAATCTCCCGGATAGATGAGAATTCCCTGAACTACATCCCCATCAAGGTTATGCCAGTCAATCAACTCAGCACTGCCCCATGCAAACCGGTCAAGGAGATCTTCATGCAGGGTTGATACCTGACTCGGATTTCGAAATCTGCGATCAGACGCTACCCACAAATTCGGATATTCCTGATAGGTTTCTTGAGTGAATAGAATCGCATCATCATTTTCAGCAAGAGACACAATATTGAAGCGTTTGTCATCCTCCATGATTCGACTGGTTCCGCTCCTGCCAACACGAGCTTCATAAAATCCATAGTTTTTATCCCAATCGTGATACATAGTCAACAACAGTCGTTCATTTCTAGCAAAAGTGTTTTTTTCAGGGTTTAAATCATAAATCCTGAAGATGCGCTTATCTTCCCGGCCTTTACCTTCTGTAATTACATTAGCATGACCGCTCTGTGTATTAAACTGCCAGATATCATACTTGTCATAGATCAAAACCGATTGATCGTTGTCTGTCCATCCGGCAATTCCATACGATCCGGACGGCTGAGGCCGGTCGTTATCTTCGTTGTAGAATGGTGTTGGAATCTCTTCAGTTAAATTGCGAGTCAAGCCCGTTCCGGTATGCTTAATGAGCCAATCCTTGCCATCAAACCACGCCGCAAAAGTTCCATTTTCAGAAAGCTGTGCCCCAAATCGCTGCTTCTCAATAAACTGCTCAGATTCTCCCGACTGAAGATCAATCAGATAGTAATCACGGTAAGTACCATCCCAGGTTCGCAGTTTTTGATATGGAAGATCAGTAGAACCCAAAGCTTTACCGGGGTGATGGACAGGACGTACATCAGGGATTTCTTTGGTGGCGAGCTGGACAGATCCGCCCGAATCCAGATGGTAAACAGCCGTAAAGAGATGATTTTTTGTTCGATTCCAGGTTACTTTTTCATGAGTTTTGATCTGTGGGTCATCCCAATGCCACACTTTTCCTTCCACGCCTTTTAAATATCTGTCAACATCATACAAATTTTCAGTTGTCAGTGAATCGGGCTCTGCACGATTCTCATCCAACGCAACCATCTCGGCATCCATAACACCAAAGAAAAGACGATTTCCATCATTTGTCCAGGTGAGGTTGTTATTCGACCTTAATCTGAATCCGTCTGCTATTTCATCAGGATTTAAAAGATTTTCAATCTCTCCATTTGAAGCAGTCCAGATTTGAATCGCTGCATCAGACGGATAAAATTCAAAATCCGGGTCTAACGTACTCTGCGTAAACGCAAGTGTGGATTCGCTGTCATTCCAGGTAAGATTTGAATAGAAAGAATTTTCATCACCGGCTAACTTCTGAATCTCACCGCTCCCGGCTTTCAAATCTAAAACATACAGCCCATTCTCCTGACCCGTAGTATCCACAAGAGAGTAGGCAAAATAGGATGAGGTACTATCCATTGCTGCCTCATTAACAAATGACAGTGTCTGCTCCCGGTCATTCTCCAGATTCAAAACTGTCACCGGCAGACCAATTTCTGAGTTTTTAAAATCCCCTTTACTTACCTCTTCTGTTTGATGGTGATTGATTGTCACCCATCGCCCATCGTTCGAAAAAGAGAAATTTCTCACCTCTTCAAACTCTGTTGTTTCGCCTGTTGAGGTATTCAGCAATGTCAGACCTTGTCTGGGACCATTCCGTCCGGCGTTTTGCGCCTCTATATAAGGAGGCTGAACAAGAACACCCACCCATTTTCCATCAGTGCTGATTTGTGGTCGTTCACCTCGCTCTACTGTGAACTCGTGTCTACCATTTACACTTTTAACCACCACTTCACCATCGCCTACCTCGGGCCAGACACCATATGCTACCCAATTTCCATCGGCTGATATGACGGGTGATTTGATGTCTTCAAATTTCATTACATCCTCAAAAGTAAACTGTCCCTGAGCATGAGCAGTCTGATTGAGGAATATCACGGAAAGTAGTGTAGAGAAAAGTAGTAGATGTATTGATTTCTGTAGCAACTGTTTTAACATTGAATCCGGTTTAGTTCATGTTTATGATGGAATCTAACAATCGAAGATGTAAAAAGATGATTAATTACATTGACTCTTTATTTGTGCGGAATAGATTGAAGAGATCTGATAAAAGCAGATACATTCCCGGAAGTATCATCAGAGTTAAAAACGTACCTACTACCAATCCGCCTATCACTGTTACCGCCAATGGCTGAAGGATTTCTGATCCTTCGCCCAACCCAATAGCCAGAGGCAGCATGCCGAAGATAGTAGTTAAGGTGGTCATCAATATTGGACGAAATCTCACCTTCCCTGCCTCGGTCACTGCATCGATAAGCGATTGATCTTCCTTAAGCTGGTAATTTTCTGCGAATTCTACGAGTAGAATAGCGTTGTTAACCACTATACCTGTCAAAAATATGATTCCAAGAAGTACTGATGCACTTAGAGGCAAACCGGTTATCAGAAGTGCTGCCGCCA
>CAZHUP010000107.1:0-8854 GCA_964535495.1 uncultured Rhodohalobacter sp. | reverse complement strand
TCTTATATATAATAGAATTTTCTCGGATACGATCAAATACTACCACGGTATCATTAAGGGAATAACCCACAATTGTCAGGAAAGCTGCGATAATTGCCTGATCGATACTTACATCGAAGGGAGCGATTTGAGCCATGATTGTAAAGATACCCAGTACAATCAAAACGTCGTGCGCAAGTGCTGCAATTGCACCCGCTGAGAAGTACCAGCCTTTAAAGCGAATGAAAATGTAGATGAAGACTACAGCGAGCGCAAACACAATAGAGTAGAGCGCGCCTCTTCTCAGATCTTCCGCAAACCTTGGACCAACAAGGTCAGATTTTTCTACTGTTACGGTTGCATCCGGATAGAGGCTGGCAAATGTACTCATCATGATATCTCTTACAACTGTGATATCTTCTTCAGAATCTGTTCTGACCAGAATTTCACGGGTAGAACCGAAAAGCTTGATTTCCGGTGCAATTCCTGTTCCTAAAGGTTCAGTCAGTTCAGTTCTGAGTTCTACAACATCTACCGGGCGATCGAATTCAAATACAAATTCTTTACCGCCTCTAAAGTCGATACCGTAATTGAGTCCCAATCCGAAGATTGCCAGAATAGAGACAACAATTAATGTTCCTGAAATTGCATACGCAATCTTTTGTGCTCTTATAAAATCGAAACTTGGAGTTTCAAACCATCTCATAATATTTACCTTTTATTTAAACTGTTTGGATTCGTGATTGATTAACCGAAGTTTACGTTCGCTGTTTTGTCGCGCGTCAGATAGTCTACAATCACGCGTGTAATCACAATTGCACTAAAGAGTGATGCTACAATACCTGCCATCAGAGTTACGGCAAAACCTTTAATCGGTCCAACACCGAAACTGTAGAGAATGATAGCCACGAAGAAGGTGGTCACGTTCGCATCAATAATTGCACTCATCGCATTGGAGTACCCATTATCGATTGCTGCGCGAAGTGTTTTACCTCCCCGCATCTCTTCACGAATCCTGTCAAAGATCAGCACGTTGGCATCCACCGCCATACCGATCGTTAATACAATACCGGCCATACCCGGTAAGGTTAAAGTGGCCTGGAAAGCTGCCAGAATACCCAGTATAAATATAATGTTCAGAAGCAGGGCAAGGTCAGCGATGGCTCCACCTGTTCGGTAGTAAACAATCATGAACAGAGCAACCACTGTTAATCCAAATAGTGTGGAGTAAAGGCCGGCTTTAATTGAAGCCTCACCAAGCGATGCACCAACTGTACGCTCCTCTACAATATCGAGTGGAGCAGGCAGGGCACCTGAAAGCAGAATGTTTACCAAATCTTCCGCTTCTCTTACCCCTCCTAATCCGGTAATGGAGGAGCGTCCGTTATTAATCTGATTCTGTACCGTTGGATATGAGAAGATGTACCCATCCAATGCAATGGCGACCGGACGCCCAATATTGGCGCCTGTAATTCTGGCCCACCGGCGAGCACCCTCAGAGTCCATTGTCATGGAAACTTCGGCAGCATTGGTGGTAGGGTCAAAAGCAACACGAGCTTCTGAAATCACGTCACCGGTTAACTCAATCTGGCTGCGAACCGCAATCAGTTCAAACAGATCGATTCCACCGTCTGATGCAAATGGCTGCGCTCCCCACATCAGCGAGGTGTTTCTTGGAATCAAGCGCTGAACATCTTCTTTTTGCAGGAGAGTATTTACTACAGAAGTATCAGGTCCTGCAGCGTACCCAAAAACGTACTGGTTTCTTCCGTTAGGATTGAAAACATCGAGCAGATTATCTTCACCCAACTCTTCTAATTCTTCCTGATTTTCCTGGAAATAATTGATTACCTGCTGTTTAGCGGCATTGATTTCATCCGGTTCCGCAACCATTCTGAATTCCAACCGAGCGGTTCCGCGAAGAAGATCTCTTACACGTTCCTCGTCATCTACACCGGGAAGCTCAACAACAATTCGATTATTTCCCTGCTGGAGAATGCCGGGCTCAGTTACACCAAAACGGTCAATACGAGAACGGATAATTTCCATTGCTCTTCTCACCGCCTCGTCACGCTGATCTTTCAAATAAGTAGAGATCTCTGCGTTTGTTGATCTCCGGGTGATGTTCTCTGCATCAGACCGGTAGTATCGACTTAGCATCGCATCAGGATCACGGGATTCAAATTCACTGACAAATTCGTCAACAAAGTCTGTTCTCTGCTCCAGTGCACGCTCTGCGGCTACCGAAATCACATCTTCGAGGTAATCATCAGCGTAGTCACTGGCAAGTTCCAGCACCAGGCGAGGAGTTCCAATTTCCAGAGTTACATACATCCCACCCTGGAGGTCAAGACCGAGTGAAAGTGAGCGCTCCTGCAAACTTTGCAGTTTCTCAGCATTTTCTGCCTGATACTGAATTCTATCTGATTCCGTCATATCTGCCATATGACGTTGTTCTAAATTCCATTGTAAGGTTGGAAACAGGTAAAAGAGCGTCAGTCCAAGAAAGACGACGATAGAACCGATTTTAAAACCGTTGTTTTGACTTTTCATAGGTTTTACTTCAAAATTTTTGAATTGATAATCATCTGCCGGAAATCGGCAAGTGTTGAATAGGGAGTAGAAAATTTATCAAAAACTCGTTTTGAACGATTAGTTCTGAGTTTTTTGACAATTAAAGATAGGATTAGGGGGCGTTGATACTAATACCGCTTATCAATGGTTCAATCAGAATTTTTTGAACCGGTGAAATAATAACGTTTGCAGCAATTCTGCGGTCATGAGCATCATTTTTTTTGCTAAAACCGATGATTGATTTAGAAAGGCTGTTTGTATTTAGCCATTTCTGAGCGGGGACAGATATTTCCGGAGCAAGTGCGTCGGTACCGGTTTGCTGCTGTTGAAATACATTCCATTGCCCAACCAACCATGAAGTGACCTGATCTCCGGTTGATGACGGAAACGCAACGTTTAATTTGAACTCATCTTTATTGCTGGCTACAAGCTGAGAAGCCTGTTCAACCAAAACACGAAAATCCGAAGTCTGTTCGGGCAATTTCCGGATGGCATTCCGAAGTTCATGCTCAGATTCACCACCGCTTGCGGCTACACTTTGGTTTAGCCACTGTGCGAACGCTGTTTTTTGGGCATGACTTGTAAACGGCACAAAAAGATGAGCCAACATTCCTGCTACCAGAAATGAGACGATGGATGTGCGTACGATATGTAAAAATCGATTTTTCATCAGACTGTCAAAAATAGTCAGATGACCGGCGGTTGACAAATTAATTTTCAAAGATTTCGGTTATTCTCACAAGTAAAACGTGAAACAGATTTATTATTATGATGTGACATGCATAAATCTGTTTTTCAACTCTTACTGCCAATTGAGTGAAGTGAAATTCCGTTATCTTTTATCGGGACTACCAACTGGCTACTGCCTACTGAGTACTGACTATTTTCTTCTCTCTCCCAAACTCCTGTTTTAAAAACTTACCGGTGTAGCTCTCTTGGATTTCTGCAATCTCTTCAGGTGTCCCCTCAGCGATAATTTCGCCGCCTTCGGCTCCTCCCTCCGGGCCGATATCAATAATCCAATCGGCTGCTTTGATCAGATCCAGGTTGTGTTCAATTACAATGACTGTATTTCCTTTCTCAACCAGTTTCTGAATTACATCCACAAGCATACGAACATCCTGAAAATGGAGTCCGGTAGTCGGTTCATCCATGATGTAAATCGTATCGCCTGTCCCGATTTTGGATAACTCTCTTGAAAGTTTAATCCGCTGTGCCTCGCCGCCACTCAATGTTGTGCTTGATTGCCCCAAGGTTAAATAGCCAAGGCCAACAGAGTTTAAGGTTTCCAGTTTTCGTTTGATGGATGGAACTGAATCAAAAAACTCTTCTGCATCGCTTATTGGCATCTGCAGTACATCGGATATGTTTTTACCTTTGTAGTGAATCTCCAATGTTTCGCGATTGTACCGTTTTCCGTTGCAGGTTTCACAATCCACATAGATATCCGGCAGGAAGTTCATCTCAATCTTTCGGACCCCATCGCCCCGACAGGCTTCGCATCGGCCACCTTTTACATTAAAAGAGAATCGGCCCTGGTCATATCCGCGAATCTTTGATTCCGGCAGTTCGGCAAAGAGAGATCGGATGTGGTCAAATACTTTCGTGTAAGTTCCGGGGTTGGAACGCGGAGTACGGCCAATCGGGCTTTGATCAATAGAAATGACTTTGTCTACATTGTCGATACCTTCAACGGATTTATAGGGAAGAGGCACAGACTTCGAGTTGTAAAATTCATTTGATAAAATCGGGACCAGTGTCTGGTTGATGAGTGAACTTTTACCGCTTCCGCTTACACCCGTTACACAGATAAACTTACCGAGCGGGATGTCCACATCAACATTTTTCAAATTGTGACCGCGTGCATCATGAATGGTGAGTGATTTTCCGCTTCCTTCTCTGCGATTGTCGGGATAGGGGATAACCTCTACATCTCTCAGAAACTTGGTCGTCATCGCTTCGGGATCAAGCTCATCGGGTTCACCCTGTGTGACGATGTATCCGCCTTCCGTACCGGCACCCGGGCCCAAATCCACCACATAGTCAGCGTGTTCAATCGTTTCGCGATCATGTTCTACCACAATCACACTGTTTCCAAGATCTCGCAGAGTTTCCAGAGATTGAATCAGTTTGATGTTATCCCGTTGATGCAGTCCAATGCTCGGCTCGTCCAGGATATAGAGAACCCCAACCAGCTGTGTACCGATCTGCGTTGCCAGACGAATTCGCTGAGCTTCACCGCCACTCAGTGTCTGTGCTTCGCGGTTCAGGCTGAGGTAGTTAAGCCCAACATTTAATAAGAAGTCAATTCGGTCGATTACCTCTTTTAAAACCTGCTGACCAATTTTTCGTTGCCGTTCAGTAAGTTTCAGGTTCCCAATGGTAAGTCGAAGATTTTTTATATCCTGATTGACAATGTCATGGATAGTGTATCCGTCAATTTTATAGGAGAGTGCCTCTTTATTGAGCCGGCCGCCGCCACACTCCGGGCAGTCTATTTTGGCAAGATACGCCTTGGCTTTGTCCCTCTGCTTGTTCGACTTGCTGTCTTCGTATTGATCGCTAATGATGCTTTTCAGTCCGGAATAGGAGTGCTTGTAGGTTACATTGCTGTTTTTAAAGTCGTAACTGACGTTAAACTTTTGATCTCTGCCTCCATCAAAGAGAAGGTCAAGGGCTTCTTCCGAAAAGTTTTTAATCGGAGTGTGGAAATCGAGATCAACGGATTCGAGAACAGCCTGAAGCTGCTTGAAAATGAAAATATCCCGCGGCTCACCTAAAAATCGAATCGCTCCCTCGGCAATCGTCTGGTCCGGATTAGGTATGACCAGCTCCCGGCTCACATCATAACGATAACCAAGCCCGTTGCACGCTTTACAAGCACCGTAAGGTGAATTAAAAGAGAACAGGTTGGGCGCGGGATCTTCGTAAGAGAGACCGCTTTCGGGATCATAAAGATGCTTGGAAAAAACTTTGTCGGTGATTTCTCCATCCTCCTGCACACCCAGAATCAGGTTGCCATCGGCCATCTCCAGCGCCATGTGCACGCTGTCTGAAATTCTTTTTTCACTCTTGGGTGAGATGACGAATCGATCCACAACCACTTCCACGTTGTGAGTTTTGTAGCGATCCAGTTTAATTTCGCCTTCCAGATCAATCAGTTCGCCGTCAACACGCGCCTTAACAAATCCCTGTTTCTGCATCTGTTCAAACAGTTCGCGATAGTGACCTTTTCGTCCCCGCACAACCGGCGCCATGCAGTACGCTTTGGTTCCTTTAGGCAGTTCCATGATCGCCTGCACAATCTGGTCGGAGGTCTGTTTCTCCATCTTATTACCTGAGATATAGGAATAGGGTATTCCGATTCGGGCGTAGAGCAGACGCAGAAAATCATAAATTTCTGTAACCGTTCCCACGGTTGAGCGTGGATTGCGGTTTGTCGTTTTCTGATCAATAGAAATTACCGGAGATAATCCGTCGATGAAATCCACTTCGGGGCGCTCCATCATGCCTAGAAACTGACGCGCATAGGCTGAAAGAGACTCCATAAATCGTCGCTGTCCTTCGGCATAAATGGTATCAAAAGCGAGAGATGATTTACCTGATCCGGAGAGACCGGTAAAGACGACCAGTTTCTCACGAGGTATGTCGATGTCGAAATTTTTAAGATTGTGTTCGCGAGCTCCGCGGATGACGATGTTATTTTGCAAGGAGATACAGATTTATTACAAATTCAAATGGGCAACTGTGAAAAATACGAAACCTTTGACGAAATGGCATGCGTGAAAAACAAATTAAAAACGAAACTCATTCGTTTAATGTTTATATAGCTCACGATAAAATAATAGTGATTGAGACTCATAACCCTTATTTTTGATCTCTTTTTAACATAACAACGCTCGCTCTCTACATGAAACAGAAGGCCAAAGAAGCAAACCCTATCAACACAGAATCTCTTAATAGCGACCAGAGCTGGAGTCCGCTTTCCTGGAGTGAAAAACCGATCAAACAGCTTCCGCCCTATCCGGATACGGCAGATCTGGAACGTGCTTTTAATCAGCTAAAATCGCTCCCTCCGTTAATTACATCGTGGGAGATCGAAGCACTGAAAAGTAAGCTCGCCGAAGTTTCTCAGGGGAAAGGATTTTTGCTTCAAGGCGGTGACTGTGCTGAAACTTTTGATGCTTGTACTGCACCCAAAATTGTAAACATGCTGAAGGTGATGCTTCAGATGAGCTTTATTCTGGTGCATGAAATGGGTACACCTATTGTGCGTGTTGGGAGAATTGCCGGGCAGTATGCGAAGCCACGGTCAAAGGATTCAGAGACCATCGAAGGTGTTGAAATGCTCAATTATCGCGGAGATCTGATAAATAGTTTTGAGCCGAATAAAGGGGCTCGTACTCCCGATCCGCAGCGATTGATCATGGCGTACGAAAAAGCTGCGCTGACTCTCAACTTTTTGCGGGCACTTGCCGACGAAGGATTTGCCGACCTGCAGCATCCGGAGCAGTGGGAGCTCGACTTTATGCAGAATAACGAGTACTACAAAGATTATGAGGCGATGGTGAACTCCATCAATAGAGCCATCAACTTTATGGAGACGATCACTCCCAACAGCTTTAGCACGCTGCACAAGGTTGATATATACACCTCACACGAGGCTTTGAATCTATATTACGATTCTGCGCAAACCCGCCAGGTTCCGCGTAAACCCGGTTTCTTTAATCTGAGCGGCCACATGGTGTGGCTGGGTAATCGCACTAAACAGCTTGATGGTGCTCATGTGGAGTATCTGAGCGGAATTAAGAATCCAATTGGCATTAAAGTGGGGCCACCGTTTGATATGGATGAAACTATGTCCATCATTGACAAGCTGAATCCGAATCACGAAGCCGGTAAGATTGTGCTGATCACCCGGATGGGTACGGATGAAGTGGAGAAGAGCCTGCCAAAATTTATTCAAAAAATTAAACACTCCGGCCATCCTGTAGTCTGGAGTTGCGATCCGATGCACGGTAATACCTTTGCAACGGAAAGTAATGTAAAAACGCGTAGGTTTAACGATATCCTAGAGGAGATCAAATCGACGTTTGCAGTTCATCGTGCTGAGGGAAGTTATCTTGGCGGAGTTCACCTGGAGCTTACCGGTGATAATGTAACCGAATGTGTAGGCGGAGCTAACGGCCTGAATGAAGCCGGGCTGGGCACCAACTACGAAACCTATTGCGATCCGCGTCTGAACTACGAGCAGAGTCTTGAGATGGCGTTTTTGGTAGCCAAAGAGTGGAATAAAAGCTACCGCTCATAGACTGCGGTTATTGCGGATTACAGATTATAAACTATTTTAAAGGCAGTATTTGACCGAAAGGTTTGAGTACTGCCTTTTTTAATTAATCTAGCGTGAGTTCGATTTAAGAATTTGGAAAAAGTATCTCCCTTTATTCATAGGGAGGGGACTTCTTATGTTGCCATATTCTATACTTTTATATCGAATTCATTTTAATATATGATTTCATGGCTTTTATAAAGCAATTCCATCTGCCACTTCTATTCATTTCAATACTTGTAATTATGTCCGCTTGCTCAGAAAACCCCGATCCGTATCAGCCACAGCCCTATGTGACACTTGATCATCCGGAGTGGAGTAAAAATGCTGCGATCTATCAGATCAACACCCGACAGTTTACTAAAGAGGGGACGTTTAAGGCAGCCGGGGAGCACCTGCCTCGACTGAAGGATTTGGGCGTGGATATATTATGGCTGATGCCGATTCATGAAATTGGAGAAAAGAATCGAAAGGGAACACTGGGCAGTCCATATTCGGTGAAAGATTACTACAGTGTAAATCCGGAATTTGGAGATCTGGAAGATCTGAAAAGCTTTGTGGATGAGGCGCATGAATTGGGAATGTATGTGATATTGGATTGGGTAGCCAACCATACCGCTTGGGATAACCATCTGGTTGAAGAGCATCCCGACTGGTATGCGCGCGACTGGAAAGGTGACTTTCGACCAACTCCGTGGTGGGACTGGACCGATATCATCGACCTGGACTTTAGCAAGCCGGAAGTTCGAGAGTATATGACCAAAGCGATGAAGTACTGGGTGGAAGAGGCTGATATAGACGGTTTTCGGGCAGATGTAGCCGGATTTGTCCCGGTTGAATTCTGGAATAATGTTCGAAAAGAACTGAACGAAGTAAAGCCGGTTTTTATGCTGGCAGAATGGGAATCACGCGATCTGCACGCTAAAGCATTTGATATGACGTATGCCTGGAGCTGGTATGATGCGGTTCACA
>CAZHUP010000106.1:0-8936 GCA_964535495.1 uncultured Rhodohalobacter sp. | reverse complement strand
CTATCCGACGGACCGCGCTGAGCGGTCTGTCGGGCTCACTATTTAATCCGCCCACGCATCAGCATCGCTGTAGACTTCAGCAAACTCAAGTTTGTTGTTATCTTTGCTGACTGTAGCTTCAAACTCTATGCCCTGTGAGTCATCCTCCCGCTCAATCAACTCTTTAGCAAGCTGATTTACGATTTGAGTCTGAATCACTCTCTTTAACGGCCTTGCACCATAAACCGGATCGTACCCGCGAACTGCCAGCCAGTCTTTTACACTATCCGATACAGATAGTGATACCTTGTTCTTAGCCAGCATACCATCAACCCGTTTGAGTTGAATATCCACAATCTGGCGAATATGCCGTTGGTCGAGCGGATGAAACACTACAACATCATCTATACGATTCAGAAATTCCGGCCGAATCGTCTTCTTCAGCTGTTCAAACAGACTATCCTGAAGTTCACTGTAGGTTGCATCATCCATTTCCCCACCGCTCTTCTCAATCTGCTCAGAAATGAGATGAGAACCGATATTGCTTGTCATTATCACAATCGTGTTGGTAAAATCGACCGTAACGCCTTTGTTGTCGGTCAGGCGGCCGTCGTCCAGTACCTGCAAAAGAATATTGAACGCATCCGGATGAGCTTTCTCAATCTCATCAAGCAGTATAACGGAGTATGGTTTCCGACGGACAGCTTCGGTTAACTGACCACCCTCATCATATCCAACATATCCGGGAGGTGCACCTATCAGGCGGCTCACACTGTGTTTCTCCATATACTCACTCATGTCGATCCGTATCATCGCGTCCTCGTCATTGAAGAGGAAATCAGCCAGAGACCGTGCCAGCTCCGTTTTACCTACACCGGTTGAACCGAGGAACATAAATGAGCCGATCGGGCGGTTCTCGTCCTGCAGTCCGGCTCTTGCGCGGCGTACAGCGTCTGAAACAGCCTCAATCGCCTGATCCTGTCCAATCACCCGTTTGTGTAACTCCTCTTCCAGTTTGAGCAATTTTTGTCGCTCGCTGGAGAGCATCTTGGTAACCGGAATTCCGGTCCAGCGGCTCACAATATCCGCAATCTCTTCAGCTTCTACTTGTTCTTTTAGAAGTGAGCGACCTTCCTGAACATCATCCAGTTTAGCCTTAGTCTCTTCCAAATCCTTCTCAAGCTGCGTGATGGTTCCGTAGCGAAGTTCGGCAACTTTTTCGTACTGACCTTCGCGTTCTGCTTTATCGGCCTGATTACGCGCAGTCTCAATCGCCTGTTTCAGCTCCCGGGTTTTCTGAATTAACCCTTTCTCATGATCCCACTGGGCCCGCATCGCTTTTCGTTTCTCTTCCAGATCGGCGAGCTCTTTCTCATTCGATTTTAGCTTAGCTTCATCGTTTTCCCGCTTCAGGGCTTCACGCTCAATTTCGAGCTGACGAATTTGCCGCTCAATACTGTCGAGCTCTTCAGGCATGCTATCTATTTGAAGACGTAATCTGGACGCGGCTTCGTCAATCAGATCAATCGCTTTGTCCGGCAGAAATCTGTCGGCAATGTATCGATGAGACAATTCTGCAGCCGCAACAATAGCTGCATCTGTAATTCGAACACCGTGGTGAACTTCATATCGCTCCTGAAGTCCGCGTAAAATCGATACGGTATCTTCAATTGATGGTTCGCCAACAAACACGGTTTGCAAACGCCGCTCCAGAGCCTTGTCTTTCTCAATATACTTTCTGTATTCAGTTAGCGTAGTTGCGCCAATCGCATGCAGTTCACCGCGAGCCAGCGAAGGTTTCAAAATATTTGCAGCATCCATCGAACCTTCCGTGGCACCGGCCCCCACCAATGTGTGAATCTCATCAATGAAAAGAATGAGCTCACCATCTGATTCCATCACCTCTTTTACCACAGCTTTGAGTCGCTCCTCAAACTCACCGCGAAATTTTGTACCGGCCACCAAAGCTCCCATATCGAGGGCTACAATCTGTTTCGTTTTCAAACCCTCAGGAACATCGCCTCGAACAATTCGCAGCGCCAATCCTTCTGCAATGGCTGTTTTACCCACACCGGGCTCACCAATCAGAACGGGATTGTTCTTGGTTCGGCGTGATAAGATCTGCATCACACGGCGTATCTCCTGATCTCGACCAATAACCGGATCGAGCTTGTTCTTCTCTGCCAGCTCATTCAGATTCATGGCATATTTTTTCAATGCCTGATAGCGGCTTTCCGCATTTGGATCGTCCACAGTTTGACTACCCCGAACATCCTTTAAAATCTGTAGTACCTGATCTTTTTTAACTCCCTGCCCCTTTAAAAGAGAGCTTGATTCAGACGATGTCTCAAGCAGGCCAAGCAAAATATGTTCTGAACTGATATACTCATCGCCCAGATCAGTAGCTTCAGATTGAGCTTTATCAAAAAGTGCTTTGGTATTGTTAGATAAGTATTGTCCCGAAACAGAGGCGCCTTTTACTACCGGGAACGACTTAATTTTTTTCTCCAGTTGATCCAGCAGTGACGAAACATTTACCCCAATTTTTTTCAAAATCTGGATTGTCACGTTTTCGGAGTCACTCAAGAGCGCTTTTAAAATATGCGCCGGTTCCACAGCCTGATGATTTGCATTTTGAGCTAACTCAAGCGCTGCCTGAACGGCCTCCTGTGCCTTTATTGTAAACTTGTTGAAATTCATAGAAGCTCCTGTTTAATCTTTCTTTTTAATATATACAGAAGCTAAAACCGTACCTGCAATTTAGAACCTGTCGGAATTACAGTTCAGACATTCAGAGTTGGCTTAAATGTCTGTTTTAAGAGATGAATGGCAGTATTGTCATAGCAACCCTGCCTCAATTTCATTTAAAAAAAGAAACCGACTGCCATTATCGAACAGACAACTACAGTCGGCTTAATCATCCCCCAATTATTATTGCTAAACCAATCACTTCTGGGTTGAAGTAAACTGTCCGGCATGGTCACTATTTCTCAAATATTCGAAGATTCTGTCTTGATCCATATGATCAACCTCAGATATCAGACTCTCCGAATCGGAAAATACTTCCTGATTATGATAGAAATAGATTACAAGATTCGCTTTCGCGGAGATCGATTCTGAAGAACTTTCTTCTGCAATTTTTTCTGCCTTATCCATTACTTTTTCAGAATAGAACTCAGGATATACAATCTTGTAGTTCAACATGTTGAATAGAGTAGATTCAACGATTCCGGTTACATCTGATGAGAGTCCATAATATAAACTCTGCGCGAGTCTTTCAGATCGCTCTTCGCTTAGATCATTCTGCGAAAATGCTTCAGCAGTTATTGTTAAAGAAAAAATAACTACACTAATGATTGATAGGATGTTTTTAATTTTAAACATAATGTTGATTGATTTGTGCTTACTTGAATAATTCACCTGTAATATATCCCCAAGTCTGTTTGTCAATCAATCCTTCAGAACATTGCCTTAACCAATAAAAAGGGTATTTATATGACACTTTTACATGAAAGCGTTTTTAATTTATCTGGCCATTTCTTTTCCATAAAAAGACTTAAAAAACTGAATAATAATTACTATCAGAAAAGCCCTTACAATTTCCATTTTTTTAAAAAGCGCTTCTATCAAATATTTTTCAGATATGACAATTAAACAGACCAAATACATGTTATATTGAATAAGAAGCGCTTTTAAGATCTACGTATTTGACGTTTTAGCGTTGAATTTCCAGTGAATTGAGAGCGAAAAGTAATTTTGTGTCCTCTGTAATAAGCTATAGGTTGTAATTAAAAGCTAACTAATCGGAACATAATCCCACTAAAATGCATGTAGAATTCAATGAAGTAATGGTAGAGCTTATCTCAGGGAATATTGCCGATCAGCCAGATTGTGATGCAATAGTAAATGCTGCCAATGCAGAATTAAGAATTGGTGGTGGAGTTGCCGGTGCTATTCACAGTGTGGGAGACCCTGAACTGGAAGAGCTTACAAAACCGCTGGCTCCGATTAAGCCCGGAGAAGCAGTTATCACAGAAGCACCAAACCTGCCAAACAAATATGTTATTCACTGCCTCGGTCCTATTTATGGCAAAGACAAACCGGAAGATAAATTTTTAGCTGACTGTTACCGGAATGTCCTGTCTCTTGCAGAAGAGAATGGTATTGAATCAATCGCATTTCCGGCAATTTCCACTGGAGCTTTTGGATATCCGATGAAAGAGGCAGCACAAATTGCTTTTGACACTGTAAAGAAGAAGTCTGCAGAACTTAATAATGTAAAATACATCCGATTTGTGCTTTTCAGTGCTGCAGATTACAATCTTCATCTAACTCTTTTAAAAGAGTACTGATATACTATTCGGTTCCATAGATATCGTTTAGAACACCCGCCATGCGGATGCCGGCTTGAAGCAGGCGCTTAAATACCAGATCCCGATTGTGAAATCGGTATACATAACCGATACGCATGTCATCTGGAAGATCGTAAATTCGATCTCTGTAGCTCACAGATTCGTAAGCCCAGTCTCGAACGGTTGCGCTTTGCCATTCAGTAATTTCTTCTTGCGTGGCGGTATCAATTTCCCAAGCCAATTCGGTGTAACTCATTTGAAGTGAGTTTATAATATCACTATCCCAAACCCTGTGCAGGTTTGAGTTATCACCCATCCACTGTAGGCGTACCTGATTACCCCCCATATCCTCGCCGGTACCCACGTGTAACGGCTGATGAATATCACCAACCATATGCATTACCATCCTGAGCTTATCTTTCTCCTCTTTCTCAGTCAAACCACCCTGTTTGAGTTCCTCAATCAAAGTTTCCAAAGCCCAAATGATGTCACCACCCTCATCCTGCTCTGCCTCTTCGTAAGTCATTCCATCCGGAATCGTTGCCCAGTGCCATGTTCTTGTATAATCATAATCACTGTCAGAGCGTATATCATCCATCCAGACGGATGAAAGTGCCATAGAACGATCGCCTAAAATTTCATACACCCTGTCTCGGACATCATCAGTTAAATAAAGCTCAGCTATCTCTCCGGTTACGTAGTGGCCAACCTGTCCCCACTTTTGATGTCCTTGCTTATCGGTTGCAGAAAAATTAAAAATCAAAAATGTACTGAGCAGAAACAGGATATTCATGGGAGTAGAATTAATTGAATGGTTATCCATTAAATGTACTGTCTTTTATATGAACAGAAAAGCTCTCTATTCGGTACTATGCAACTCAGAGAGTTTTTCATAAAGTTTTTTCTCTTCGTCAGACAGCCTTTCAGGAATTTTAAGCGATACTTTCACAAAGTAATTGCCTCTCTTGCCGGGTTTGTCAAGTTCAGGAACTCCCCGTCCTGCTAATCTGAACATCTTTCCGTTTTGTGTTCCTTCCGGTATGTTCAATTTCACTTTTCCTTCTAAAGTTTCAACTGTCAGAGGTCCACCCAAAGCAGCTTGGTGCACCGGAAGATCTACCGTTTGAATAATATCCTTTCCTTTTCTCTCAAATCCTTCCGGCTCATTTATTTTTATTTTCAGATAAAGATCACCTTTGCGTCCACCGGCTCCCGGTTGACCTTTCCCTCTTAGTTTTAACCGTTTTCCGTCTTCAATACCTGCCGGTATTTTTACCTTCATCTTCTCATTGCCTACACGCAGGTGTTTCTCGGCACCGGTCAACACATCTTTTAGATTGACTTGAACAACGGCTTCTGAGTCTGCTACAGGGGGAGCTGTTCGCCTCCGTCCGCCGCTTGTATAACTTTGCCGACCTTGTGCACCACCAAACGGATCTCCACCGTTTCCACCATACTGGCCACCAAAGAGAGTTTCAAAAAAACTGGAAAAAGGAGTTCCTCCACCTGCGGAATGCTGTTCACCGCCAAAAATATCATCCATATTGATATTCACACGCTGACGCCCCCCACCTCCGCGACCGGCATACTGTTGCCAGTTAAAATCGTCTGCGCTTGCACCGGCTTGCTCGTACTTTTTCCAGTCGGACCCGACTTTATCGTACAATTTCCTCTTATCAGGGTCTTTTAGAACTTCGTACGCTTCACCGACATCCTTAAACTTTTGTTCAGCTTTTTTGTTACCGGGATTCTTATCAGGATGAAATTTAGCCGCCATTTTGCGGTATTTCTTCTTGATCTCATCCTGAGTAGCGTCTCGGGATACGCCCAACGTTTTATAGTAATCTTTGTATTCCATAACTATAGCATCCTTTATTTTGCTTTTAATATTTGCAAAAGTAGTGCCATGACCCTCTCAAATTGCTGTATTGACAGTAAACCTGACGGAATGAATGTTGTAGGTCTCATGTCTCATAAAATCTAAAGTCGCATATCGCAAATCTTCAATCTTAGATCTCAAACTCAGATTAATAAGCGAAATGTCAGACTAAAACACCCCTCACGGCTTACGCCGCACTCCCCCCTCAAGGGGAGATTAATTGAAAATTTCACTCTAAGACTGTTATCAAATAAAAAAGCCTCTGCCTGAAATCAGACAGAGGCTAATCCTCAACCATTAACTTTAGCTTTTTTTATAATTCAAACGCCACGAATATATTTCTTCCCTGGCGATTGACTCGTAGCAGTGCTACTTCAGTTCCTTCATCTATTAGAGTTTGTACAGTTCCATAGAATTCCTCAGGCTGGGTTACTGATGTACCTGCTACCTGAGATATCACATCTCCTCTTCGAAGCCCTTGAGCGTAAGCACGGCTGGCTTCACTAATTTCACTCACTACCACTCCAAATGCCTGAGATTGAAGATTCAACTGTCGGCGAATAGAATCTGTAAGTTCATCCACTGCAAAGCCAAGTTTCTCACGCAGTTCTTCACGGTCTGAAGTGCTCATCTCGGCAGCAACCTCTTCAGGATTCAGTTCACCAAGTTCAACTGTAAATGCCTTAGTTTCACCATCCCGGAAAACCTCTATCTCTACATCTGTTCCCGGTGCTGAATTCGCGATGGCTACACGGAAATCGTAGAAGTCACGAACGATGTTGCCATTCAATCGAACAACTACATCTCCCTCCTGGAGCCCTGCTTTTGCGGCAGGACCGTCTTCAACAACGTCTCCCACAACAAACCCTCGTGGATTATTCATACCCAAAGCGCGAGCCATGGTTCTGTCTACTTCACCGCCCATAGAAATTCCCAGATAGCCTCGCGCAACCCGACCGTCGGTAATCAGCGACTCCATTACGCTTCGGGCCATATTAACAGGAATCGCAAAACCGAGCCCCTGGTTACCGCCACTGCGACTGGCAATAGCAGTATTAATTCCTATCAGTTCTCCATCAACATTAATGAGCGGCCCGCCGGAATTACCTGGATTAATAGCCGCATCCGTTTGGATATAATTTTCAAAATCGTTGAGACGCAGACCTGACCGTCCGCTCGCACTCACAATTCCCATCGAAACGGAGTGCGCAAACTGGTTTCCAAGCGGGCTGCCAATCGCTAAGACCATCTCGCCCACGCGTAGATTGTCACTATTTCCAAGCGGAATTGCCTTTAAATCCTCATGGTCTACTTTCAATACGGCAATATCACTGGCAGGATCGGTTCCCACAATCTCTGCATCCAGTTCAACACCGTCGTAAAGTGTAATTTTAATCTCATCTGCATTATCAATCACGTGATTATTTGTGATGATAAAGCCGTCTTCAGACACGATCACGCCTGAACCCAGCCCCTGTCGCTGAAACTCTCTTTCTTGGTCAAATCGCGGATCATCAAAAAAGAAGCGAAATGGAGACTGCTGTCTTTGGCGAACCGTTTGAGTAGTGTTGATTGTAACCACAGTCGGGTTTGCCCTCTCAGCGATATCTACGATAGCGTTATTAAAATCTCTCAAGGTCCCTACCCGCTCTGTATCGGCAGTCTGAACAGATTCATTAAACGTTGGCAACCCCGAAGAGGTCGAGTCTGAATCGGTTTCATTTCCGAAATTCAACCCGATAAAGAAAAAAGCCACAGCTACTGCAGCAATCACACTTTTTGTTATTCTATCCATAAATGTCGACTCATTTTATTTGAATTCTAACAGCAGATTTTATTTTCTGCTACGTCCTTTCCCGGACGGTGTTTAAAACCATTTTCAGTTTCTACTAACGTGCAGTCCGGCGGTTCCTTGTATAAAGAAATTATTGCGAACATCAGGAAATTAAACTTCAGGATATCCCGATTTATTGCACAAAAAAATGCCGGAGACACTTTTCAAAGAATCTCCGGCGCTAACTAACCTGCTCTCTTAGGGGACATATGAGAACAGCTCTTACTACTAACTTCTTATTTGATACTAATCTGCTTTTTCATCTTCTCTTCGCTCTTATCAATGGTGATATTTAAGATTCCATCTTGATAAGATGCGTTAATACTATCATCATTTACATCATCTGGAAGCTGGAAAGAACGGGTAAATGTACCGTAATGGCTTTCCACTCTGTGGAATGTTTTACCTTCTTCCTCTCTTTCAAATTTTCGCTCTCCGCTGATGGTCAATCGCCCTTTTTCAAGGTCGATTTGAATATCTTCCTTCTTCATACCAGGAAGAGTTACATCTATAACGTATTGATTGTCGGTTTCTGATATATCAATTTTAGGAGCGAAAGAATTTTGTCGATTTGCTACTGCATCATTGAAAAATTCATCCATGATGTCTGAAAATCGCTGACCGAAAATATCTGTTCCGGGTTGAGAATATCTAACGAGTGCCATAATGACCTCCGATTTTTAAGTTATTGTTTAACCTTTTTTTCAATTGTTCACTTTTATAGTTGCAATAGAGATGCCAACAGCTATTTTTCTGCCAAGGCTGACAGGAGCGACAGAATTTCCATGAAGTTGTTTCAGGGAGGTTTAAGGCGTATGACCGGCTGTCATTTACAGAAAGTCATAGTGTCTTTGAGACACTGCTATTCTGTCTGATCGGCTCGTTCTGTTCA
>CAZHUP010000105.1:0-8969 GCA_964535495.1 uncultured Rhodohalobacter sp. | reverse complement strand
TAAAAGAGATGGAGATAGAATCGGAAGATATTCTCATCAATCTTCATCCATCAGGATTTGCTTACACACTGAATGTCATATAATTCATTAGTCGATCAAAATCGGGTAGCGATTATGTTTTATTTTAATACTGCCTTGAAATGCAATATTTTCGTTCGATATCTTTAGAGTTTGAATAATTAAAAAATAGATGACGGATAAAAACCGGATAGATAGAGAAAAAGAATTTCATAACGAAGCAATTGCTACCGGGAGCAGGAAAAGTGTAAAAAAGTATTATCGCACTACCTTAATCAGCAAGGGGTTTTATGAAGATAGTGTCATGTGAAGTATAACAGGTTGTAATTAATTGTAACATTTTGATTGTGAACATCTCTTTCTTAGGGAGCCACATAAAGAAGCTTTTTTAGCAATAATTATTAACCTATACAGGAAGAGAAAAAATGAAAAAGCATAAATTATTTTTTTTACTAATAGGATTATTTTACAGTCAAATTACTTACTCACAAACTGTAAACGTACCACAAAATATTGAATGGGACCAAGCAGGGGCGATTACAGAATTTCCTGAAAGCTTTGATAGTACATTTCATGTAAGTACAGCAGAGTCACTTCAGATAGCGATTGATCAGGCAGGTGCTGCTTCTGGTACAAATTTAGTAGAAATATCATCAGGTAATTTCGTAATAGATCAGGCGATTGAATTACAGGCGGGTGTTCATGACAATGTTTATATAAGAGGTGCAGGGCCTAACCACGAAATGAATACTGGTGCAAGTACTGTCATAAAATTTAATTATTCAAACCCTGAAAATTTTGCAACTACGGCAGGCTATGGTTCACACCCAGCAGGGATTGTTATCCGAGGATATAATTCTTCTGTTATTGGAAAAGTTATAGATTATGATGCTTCGAATAACAGTATTACATTATCTGATGTTCAAAATCTATTGAACGAAGGTGATTTTATAAGAATAAGAGCTGATTTAGTTAATGGTCAATGGGAACATTTTCTTGGTCAAATTAATAGAGTTGAATTGGTACATAGTCCTTCTGCTGTTACTATAAAGCTTGAACATAATTTTAGTTTAGCTTGGGAACAGAGCAATTCTGGTTCTGGATCTATTGACATGGTTGTACATAAAATCAATCCGATTAAGAATGTGGGAATAAAAAATCTTGGTTTAGAAACTATTGGTTATGTACCAGCTGAACTGCCAGATCAATTTAGTAATTGCAATGCATACCCAGCATCCATACAATCACCTCAATTCCATCATATACTTATTCATCTTGCTCATAATACCCATATCGATAATATAAATAGCTACAAACCAATTAGCCGTCATGTTTTAATGATGGAAAGTTATCATAACACAGTAGAAAATAGTTTTTTTAATGATGCTGTTTATAGACATGGTTGCGCTGATGGGGGGCATGGTTATGGTGTAGATTTATTCAGGAAAAATACACTTAATTTAATTGAGAATAATATATTTAGGCATCTAAGGAGGTCTTTTACAATTAATCGTGGATCACATAAAAATGTATTTGGATATAATTACTTTAGAGAAATTGCGTCTCAAACTGGAAATATAGAAGAAAGAGGTGACGGTTCCAGAAATATTTACGATAGTGGAAATTTAGTTGAGAGTAATAGAATTGAACGAATATTAAATGACACTTATCATAATAATACCGGGTATAAAAATATTTTTTTCAGAAATTATACATACTACTCACATTTACAAACTGAGGGTGGAAGTAAGTATTATTTTATCGGGAATAAAGGGTTTATGAAGAACACTGATTTTAATGCGATAAAAGTGGATCGTTATGGCTATCAGAATAATCATTGGGGATTCCCAATGGCTATCACACATGCCAATAGTGATAGTGATGATGTTTATTTAGATATGACTTCTTTGTATTTGACCCAAAAACCTAGCTTTTTTTATCAAGCAGATAATTGGTATGAAGATTATACCTGGCCTGCAATTGGGCCTAAGTTGACTTCTAATTCGGAATTATTATTACAGGATATACCAGCAAGAGGAAGATATTGTGAAGCTTATAATGATTACATATACGTAATTTATCGATGTGAAGGCTCACCGGCATTTGAGGAGTTGGACGTACAAATATTAGGTCCGACCCAGGTTGAGGAAAATAATTCAGGTTTTTGGGGAAATAATACTAGTGGTGGAGAACCTCCTTATAGTTACACCTGGAGACGAAGTTATAATAGTTCAACTGGTCCATGGACTCAGGTTGGAGCTGGTGGTAATTATAGTCAGACAGTAACACACGATATGTGGTTAAAGCTGACAGTTACAGATAGTAACTGCCAAGGTATGATGTGTAACACGGTTGATGATGTAATGAAGGTTAACGTAGTTACTTGTGGTAATCCACCATGCCCAATGCCAAAAGCCCCGGATGGGACACAAGAGTCATTACCGCAGGAATTTGCACTCTTAGAAAACTATCCAAACCCGTTTAATCCAATTACTACTATCGACTACGATGTTCCAGTACAGGCAAGTGTACGAATAGAAGTTTTTAATATGTTAGGTCAGAGAGTGGCGTTACTGGTTGACGGTGAGGTGCAGCCGGGTAGGCATAGCTCATCGTTTGATGCAAGTGGCCTTTCCAGTGGTGCATATCTTCTACGAATGGAAGCGCGGGGTGAATCAGGACTTTTTTTTAATCGAACGATTGGAATGCAATTGGTGAAATAAATTAGAATTTACTTGTGTGGGTACGGTGAAAACCTCACCTACACAAGAATCTTAAATTTGCAGTTTCTATATTTAATAGAACTTTCAATTGCATCTAAGGCTTAAGAATGAAAATGGTTTTTTAGTATCAATAGACATATTCATTTTGTTAAACAAATATTTTGAATGAGATTTTTTCAAACTGAAGACGGTACAGAATACAATTCATTTTTACAATGCCTGAATGATCAGAAGTTTACTACTTTAGATTTGAACCCATCCGCAGTATCAGAATTCCTGATTTATGGCCAGCTTCACAGAGAAGCTACATTTTTAAAAAGTGTTACAAAACATTTCACACATCAACCGTATCGATTAGATATTAATAACGGACTTACAGAAAATTCAATCGGTTCCGGTAATCCGCTACAAAATAGGCCATCCAACTCTTTAAAAAAGGATCAAAAAAAATTCCTTTTATTTTTTGAAGACCGTGCAGTTCACTTGAATGACAGAAAGTTGTCAATCGACCTGACAGGAGGGATCGATTCACGATTAATTGCTTCCATTTTACATGCACTTGATGTGAAGTTTGATGCACTGTTTTCAATGATTTCAGGTGATGAAAATGAACTACATATCGTTCATCAACTCTGTAATAAGCTTGATGTCGATTTACATGTTATTCGGGAAGAGAATCTGATTGATGAAAAAGAGTTAGATGCACTTTATCAATTAAGCGATGGCTTATGGAATCCGCTAAAAATCAGGTCTCTCTCAAAAGCACAAAAGTGGCGAAAAAGCCAAAATTATGACCTCGCCATAACCGGTGTTGGCGGAGAGTTATATAAAGATTTTTTCTGGCAGCAAAATTTCCCCTTTTATACCAGCAGAAAGCATCATTTTGAACGACTAAACAGGCTTCGAATGTATCCTTCGATGATGCCGGAAGAATGGATTGGAGTAAAATTCAGAAATGAATACACAAATTTTCAGAACAGTTTTGTCAGCAATTTAAAGCGTTATCAAAAAAAGTATAACACACAAACGTATGACCAAATTTACTATCAGGTAAGAGTTAAAGAAACCTCGTCAGCTTTATCTAAGATGTCTTCAAATTATCTGCCGGTATATTCACCATTGCTTGAACCGGAGCTACTGGAAATCGGATATAATTTAAAACGCAGACATCGCTTTTTTAACTATTTCCACAGGTCGCTTATAACAAATTGTACACCTGAAATTGCAAAAATACCGACTACAGAGGGCGGTGTATCGGTTTCTGTGAAAGGTAATTACGTGTTCAAAGATCTGTTTAGGTATGGGGTAAACAAATCCAATTCACTTTATTCTAAAGTAATAGGTAAACGGTTTACTTCCCCCCCCACACACAGCGATTTCGAGATGCTATCTGCTACAATAGAAGATTCAATAAAAAGATTAAAACAAGCTGAAATCTTATCATGTGCAGCACCTGTCTCAGCTTTATCTTATCCTGACGAAATTGCAGGAAGATTGTTATCATTGAGTAAATTAATTGAACAGTTGAAAAAATAGCTGTATGGCTGAAGAAACCGCGAATCGATTACAACGCGAAAAAGAATTTCATAACGAAGCGTTCTCTTCTGATACAAGAGAGAAGACAAAAAAATATTATCGTACTACTCTTGAGAGTAAGCAGTTTTACAGGGATGTAGTTAGTGAAGATGTAAAAGGAAAAAAAATTCTGGAATATGGATGCGGTCCCGGCAGCCAGGCGTTTACTCTTGCTAAAAGGGGGGCAGAAGTAGATGCGATCGATATTTCGGAGGTAGCGATTGAGCAGGCGGGAGAGCAGGCCGAAAAGCTGGGAGTAAACATCAATTTCACTGTGATGGATGCGGAGAGTCTTGATTTTGAAGATGATACGTTCGACCTGGTTTGCGGCAGCGGAATTTTGCACCACCTCGATCTGGAAAAATGTTACCGCGAACTTACCCGTGTACTTAAGCCCGGTGGCAAGGGTGTTTTTTTTGAACCGATGGGCTATCATCCCATTGTCAACGCCTACAGAAAGTTAACCCCCTCTATGCGCACCGAGGACGAGCACCCGCTGCTGATAGAGGATATCCGGCTGGCTGAAACTTTTTTTGATACCGTGGAAACCCACTACTTTCACCTGAGCTCATTTGCAGCATCTTTTCTGCCGGGCGATGCACTGAAGCGCGGGGCTTCGGCGGTCTTAAATAAAATGGATACAGCGATTTTTAAAATGGCACCCTTTCTGAAAAAGTATGCGTGGATTGTAGTGTTGGAACTGATAAATAAGCCTGGTAAAACAACGTTGTGACTGAACAGCCTACACCGGTATCGAAAGAGCAGCCATTGGTTTCAGTAGTAATTCCAACCTACAATCGTCCGGATTATGTAAGCCGTGCAATTGACTCCGTGTTGGAGCAAACCTATCCGTCTTTTGAAATTATTGTGATTGATGATGCCTCAGAAACAGACCTCACGCCGCTCAAGGAAAATTATCCCCAGGTTACTTTTCTGAAAAATGAGCAAAACCGGGGTGCCTGTTACTCGCGCAATCGCGGGCTGCAGGAAGCGAAAGGCACATATATCAATTTCCTGGATGATGATGATGAGCTGTTCCCCGAAAAAATTGAACTACAGGTTCAAAAATTTGAAGAATCTGAAAACCGGGATTTAGGTATGGTTACCTGCCATCTGATCGATGAACGTTCGGGAAAACCGGTTGAAATCAGGAACAAGGTTCGCGGCAACATTTACAGGAAAATGCTGCGCCGATATGCAGTATCAGGAACGGAAACGATGCTTTTCAAAAAAGAGCCGGTTTCCAAAGCCGGTGGTTTTGATGACGCTCTTCCCGCCAATCATGAATATGACCTGATGATCCGGATCTCTGAATCGTATGACGTTGATTACGTGGACTCCGTACTCACAAAAAAGAACCGTTCGGTGAATCAGATCAATATAAATTTCGACAAAAAAATTACCGGAGCCAGAATGCTGTACGCCAAGCACAAAAATAGATTCAGAAAGCAGAGCTTGTTTTTTTTGATTACAATCAGCCTTAAGTATCGCCTGCTTCACCTTCGTTTTTTAATTGGGAAACTTTTTGGGGAGAGGGTGTACCGCAGTTTACTCAGGGAGTAACCGAGCGGTCAAACTTTCTGAGCTGGCTGAAAAGGTAGATATTATAGATTACCAGTGTGAATGCATTTCCGGCAACCATCAGCCATAAACCTGTAAAGAAATCGTAGTAATAGGCTCCGGCAAACAAAGGAATAGTTCGGGCCAGCATGTTCAGAAATGAGAAGAAAGGCATAACATGTTGCTTGTTAACAACCATCAAAGATTTTCCGGTAGGTGAACTCAGCAACTGAACAAAAAGCAGAGGTGTTAGGATTGCAGCTACAGTGCCGGCAGTCTTCCAGTCTGCCCCGAAAACAAAAGAGAAGACCGGTTCGGCATAGAAAAAGAGAATGGTGAATGGAACCAGGCCAACCAGGTACAGGCCGCCCCAGGTTTTTAAAAGAAAGGTGGTAACTTTTTGATTTTTATTTTTCCGGTCAGCCAATTGCTGGAAAAAAACATGCCCCACCGAAACTCCCACCAATGCAATTGGCGCCGATACCACTCGAAATGCCAGTCCGTAAAATCCGAGCATTTCGCGGTCAAACAGGTAGCCGATAAGAAAAACCGGGGCTTCAAGTGCTCCAAAACTCAGCAAGGTGGCAGCCAGTACAAATTTTGGCTGTTTGCTGTATTCGCGGGCTGCTTCTGCAATTTCGGATCTCTTTACTGCAGAAAAAAGATATTTCAGATCTTTCCAGTGCTTTTTGAACTGGTAAATCACATAACTGATTCGTCCGCCGATATGGCCTGCTATCAATCCTATACCGGTAAATGAAAGCAAACCCAGCCCTACCTGGATAATACCCATAGTTGAGGATTGTGTGATTTTGGCCCTGGAAAGGTCAGAATATTTGGTGCGGCGCATAAACCAGTTAGTAACAAGGTAGAGCAAACTGTTGGCGAAAACGCCAAGTGGAATCAGGAAAAGAAACAGTACGGATATATCCATCCAGGCTGCAATGGAATAATAACCCAATACTATTACGACCAATAAAAGGCCTGAAAAAATAAGTGTAAAAAAGAATCCGGACAGAAACAGGTTCTTAGCCGTTTTATCGTTTTCCGGCAAAACAATGGCGTATTCATAGGTAAGGGTAGCCCCTACGGATAGCAACACAACAATTGAGTGGAACAGGGCAAACTCACCAATTTCTACGCTTGTAAAAATACGCGTAATTACCGGGCTGAAAGCAAGAGTGATCAGATGTGCTGCAATAGTTCCGGCACCCAGGCTTGAGACGTGTTTAATAAACAAGCTGCTCTTTAACCTGTTGGTAAATACGTTATATCGGTTAATCACACCGGGTAATTTCAGTTCAGATTCCGGAGATAGTTTCCCCTTTTACAACGGATGAATATAACTCTTTAAGCCGGTCAGTTTTAGTGTTTATCCAAAATTGTTTCAGATACGGCTGTGCGATCCGGATTTCTCCGATATGAGTTGTTATAATACATCTCAGATCGATTTTAAAAAAAGACTTTTCAGAACAAACTAATTTAACGTGAATTCGATATAAGGCATTGAGTGGAAAAGTCCCCCTTATCAAAGGGGGATTTAGGGGGATGTTTACTCAGTGTGCGGAAAATTCCGCTGAACACCCCTCTAAATCTCCCCTTTTTAGGGGAGACTTTTTCCTCGCCCCCAAAAAATTACTTATCTCGAATTCACGTTAATTTAAAATTTCCCGGTAAACAGCCATCAGCTTCTCTTTTTTTGCCGTTAAACTGAAGTTTGCTTTGATATGCCGGTGCATGGCTGCCGGATCGAAATGATCAAGATCATTCAGAATAGTTTCCATGCCGGCAGCCAGTTTTTCAGAACTTCCTGCATCAACCAGAATACCGCAACCGGAGTTAACAATCTCTTCCGGCCCGCCTGACTTTGTGGCTAAAACAGGTGTGCCGCTTGCAATCGCTTCCGCTACCACAAGTCCAAATCCTTCTTTTCGGCTTGGGGAAACCAGTAAATCTGAAGCACGAAGAAAGATGGAGAGTTTTTCCTGGCTCATCCCTTCATAAAAAGTTACCGGGCCGGATAAGGAATTTTTTTCAATACGGCCTTTAACATCTGCTCTTGTCTGTTCATCAGATGAAGGTGCAACGATATGCAGATGCAGCTTCTGCCTGTTTATTTGCATCGCAAAGGCATCAACAAGCAGGTCAACACCTTTTTCATGGTATAGATTAGCAATACAAAGTATGTTAGTTTTTGTGGTTTCCCACCCCAGTTTCTCAGCCTCCTTTTTTTTATCCGGTGAGGGATAGAATTGTTCACTGTCTATTCCGTGAGGGATATGAACCACCTTTTGTTTCAGTTCAGGATCATACGCACAGACAGCCTTCGCCAGATTTTTCCCGACACAGACGATTTTATTTGATGCTATCAAAGATTCATGAAACACCTCCATCAACCCTTCATTATCGACATTGCTGTTCCAGTCTCCCCCGTGAATAGTCAGAACGGTTGGGTAACCGGCTTTTCTTAAGGCAGGAATCGTCAGCCCTGAAGGATAAAGCCAGTGGAGGTGAACAATATCCGGGCGTTTTTTCTTCAGGGCTTTGAGCAGGCTGCCGGATAAAGTTTTTCTCGTTACAGATGGGAATATTTTTCGGGGTAATGACAGGTAGGAAAACGGATGAACACAAAGTTCATCCTCATCCGGATGCAATGTTCGGTAATATTGCTGCTGTACAGGCAATGCGTAAACCGAAGGGATATATAGCTCGATCTGGAAATCTTCAGAAAGTAAATGAGCTTCATTTTTTATGAATGCTGCCTGCGCGGGGGAGTGCCGGGTCGGATAGCTATGGCTTACAATTGCAATGCTTAATTCTTCAGGCATACATTCAATAAATTTTTGTTTGGGAAACGGTGATCATTCGGCTCCGGCATCTGATAAAACCGGCTGTTCCGGGGTACGGCTTTAACGTTTGGAATTGTATCTGCCGGCGCAGTAAACCGGGTGATGATGATTCCGGATGGAGTTTTTTTTATTGCCGGATAATAGGTGCTTGCAATTGGAATAATCAAATCAGATTGCTTAAAAACTGTCTAAAATTGTTTTTAGAACTTTTTGTATTATGTGCCTGCTATAACAGGAATGTAGT
>CAZHUP010000104.1:0-9021 GCA_964535495.1 uncultured Rhodohalobacter sp. | reverse complement strand
CCAATTGTGATCACGATGCCTATCACGCAATGAAACATGTAATGAACGCAGAAACAGAATTTCTGTGGCATAAAGATTCCGATCTATCAGATATTGATCTGTTGATCGTTCCCGGCGGATTCTCATATGGTGACTATCTGCGATCCGGAGCTATTGCACGTTTTTCCCCTATCATGAACTCTGTGATTGATTATGCAGAGAAAGGAAATCCGGTTTTAGGAATTTGTAATGGTTTTCAGATTTTACTGGAATCGGGGCTGCTTCCGGGAGCTATGCTTCACAATGAGAAGCTTCGATTTGTCTGTAAAAACGTAAATATCCGTGTAGAGAGCACCCGATCGGTATTCACTTCTTCTATGGATGAAGGTCAGGTGATCAATATTCCGGTTTCGCACGGTGAGGGGAACTACTTTATTGATGATGAGGGATTACAAGAATTGGAAGTGAATGATCAGATCGCTTTTCGATATTGCGATGAAAACGGAAATCTGACAGAGGAAACCAATTTCAATGGGTCCGTATCGGCCATCGCAGGCATCACCAACAAGGCCGGTAATGTGCTTGGAATGATGCCTCATCCCGAGCGGGCGATGGAAAAAGTTCTTGGCTCAGATGACGGTAAACTCTTTTTTGATTCTGTTTTTGACAGATTGCAAATCGCTTGATTGATGAAAGTTAACCTGAAACTTCTCAAGCAGATCGTGTCAACTCCCGGTGCCCCCGGTTTTGAAGATCCTATTCGTGATGTGATTATAAGTCACATTAAAGATCACGTTGATGAATACTCTGTTGACAGAATGGGTAATCTGATTGCTCGAATAAAAGGTGATGGCCCAAAAGTGATGGCAGCTGCACACATGGATGAGATTTCACTTATCTCCACACATGTAGACAGTAAAGGCTTCGTACGGTTTTCAACACTTGGCGGATTTGACCCGGAGACGCTCATCACTCAACGTGTTATTATTCACGGCAAAAAGTCAATTCCCGGAGTTATTGGTACAAAACCGATACATATTCAAAGTGATTCTGAAAAGAAGACAAAATCAAAGCTGAAAAATCTTTTTATCGACACCGGGCTTCCGGCTGATGACGTAAAGAATTTAATTCCCAACGGCACCCACATTACCCGCGATAAAGACCTTCTTGAACTGGGAAATTGTATTTCATCAAAATCCCTGGACAACAGAATTTCTGTTTATATGCTGATTGAAGCACTTCAACGAGCCGAGAGAGCAAACTGTGATTTCTACGCGGCATTTACCGTTCAGGAAGAAGTTGGTATACGGGGAGCTCGAGTGGCTGCACAGGCAATACAGCCCGAAATAGGGTTAAACCTTGATGTTACACTTGCAAACGACCTGCCGGGTGTTGGCGATCATGAAGTTTGCACACAGCTTGGTGAAGGAATAGGAATTAAAGTGATGGATAAGAGTGTGATCTGCACTCCTGCTTTGGTTCAATATCTCGAACAGCTTGCTGAAAATAATTCTGTTAAGACACAGCGCGAAGTTTTAACGGCCGGAGGCACTGATACTTCAGCTATGCAGTATCTGGTTGGAATTGGAAGCCATGTAACTTCCATCTCTTGTCCGGTTCGCTACATTCACAGCACTGTAGAATCCTGTTCTGTTTCGGACGTTCTATCCGGCATCGAACTTACTAGGTTGTGCATCGAAAACATAGGATCTTACTCTTTTAAATGACCCAATCTACCCCTTCATATCAACCGATGACACTCCACAGCAAGGACCTCGTTAAAAGCTATAAAAAACGAGTTGTGGTTGATCTTGTGTCGATTAATGTAAACCAGGGTGAAATTGTTGGACTCTTAGGGCCAAACGGTGCCGGAAAAACGACCACATTCAACATGTTTACCGGTATTGTAAAACCTAACTCGGGAAGTGTTTATCTGAATGATAAGAACATTACCCGGAAACCGATGTACCAGCGTGCCCGAATGGGTGTGGGTTATCTTGCCCAGGAGGCCAGCGTGTTTCGAAATCTGACTGTTCGGGATAATTTAAAATCCATTCTCGAATTTCACTCTATGCCCAAAAATGAGATAAATCTGCGGGTAGATGAGCTGATTGAAGAGTTTGGCCTTCAAAAAGTAGTAAACAATAAAGGCTACAGTTTATCGGGTGGCGAACGCAGAAGAACTGAAATTGCACGTGCTTTGGTTACTGATCCCAAGTTTATCCTTCTAGATGAACCCTTTGCAGGGGTTGACCCAATTGCGGTTGAAGATATTCAGGAAATTGTTGCCGGTTTGAAAGGTCGTAACATTGGGATTTTTATTACCGATCATAATGTACACGAAACTTTGGCCATTACGGATAGAGCCTACCTGATGTTTGAAGGTAAAATTTTGCGTGAAGGTACCGCCGAACAACTCGCCGAGGATGAAGAGGCCAAAAAGTTATATTTAGGCTCACAGTTTAAATTGGACAGATATCAATCCTAAATCAGATATGAAAGAGACTACCGTAGAAGAGTTAAAGAAAAAACGTGACAACAATGATTCTTTTGTGCTTTTAGACGTAAGAGAAGCGCATGAGTATTACATCTCAGACATAGACGGAACCACTCGTATACCCTACGACGATCTGGAAAACCGTATTGATGAGTTAAATCCGGAAGATGAGATTATTACTTTGTGCCGAACCGGAAATTCAGCTTCTGACGCCGTTGAACTACTCGAATCAAAAGGATTTAAAAATGCTTCTGTCCTGAAAGGCGGAATTAATGAGTGGGCCAAAATAGTTGACCCCTCACTGTCTCAGTATTAATCGTTTTATGTAGTTGCAGCGATTTGCTGAAATAGCTCCTCGTTACTTTCTGTTCTCTTCATTACCTGAAGCAACATACTCATCGACTCTTTTGGAGATTTCTTAAGCAAGAATCTTCGAACCATGTTTCTCTCTTCCAGCGAATCTGAGATAAATTTATCCTCATTTCGTGTACCTGAGGCGGCAATGTTAATTGCAGGATAGATTCGATCGTTTGCTATTTCCCGATCCAGAACCAATTCCATATTTCCAGTACCTTTAAACTCCTCAAAGATCAGATCATCCATTCTGGAATTCGTCTCAACAAGACAAGTTGCAATAATCGTCAGAGATCCTCCCCCTTCAATTTTACGTGCAGACCCAAAAATCTTTTTAGGGATTTCTAATGCGCGTATATCCAGTCCGCCTGACAGTGTGCGCCCGCTATTACTTTGAACAGCGTTATATGCACGACCTAACCGGGTAAGTGAGTCGATCAATAGTACAGCGTGTTCACCGGCCTCAGCTTTACGCTTTACATGACCAAGCGCCATTTCAGAGATCCGAACGTGGCTTTCAGTAGGTTTATCGTTGGAGGAGGCAAAGACATGTGCATTGGTAGAGCGCAGGAAATCGGTCACCTCTTCAGGCCGTTCGTCAACAAGCAAAATCCCCGTATAAATATTTGGGTGATGTTCGGTAAGTGCACGGGCAATCTTTTTGAGCAGAACGGTTTTACCTGTTCTGGGGGGTGCAACAATTAATGCACGCTGCCCTCTACCTATTGGGGCCACAAGATCAATTACTCTCAGCTCGGTATCGTCCGGATTGTAACCCAGCTTGATATACTCATTCGGCATGACTGGAGTTTGCAGCTCAAACCTATTTACTTTTTGCCACTCTTCTGCAGGTTTTCCGTTAATTCGTTCAATAGAGTGAACGTGACGATTTCCGCTTTGATCCTGTTCAAACTCCCCTTCTAAAATTAACCCTGAGCGAAGATCATAGTGTTTTACTTCATCAGGTTTGAGAAACGGATCTTTTGGGTCGAGGCTGAATTCAAAATCAAGCTTTCGGATAAACCCATATCCTTTTTGATTGATTTCAAGCACTCCGTTGTAGCGTCCGCCAATTCTGGTTTGCTGATTATGATGAAATCTTGGGACAAATGCGTTTTTATCATTACTTCCCTTGCCTTTTCCCTTAGGCTTATTGCGGCCTTTATTTTTTCGCGAACGTGCCATGCACAATAGATTTAATTAAGTAATAGTCGTTTGAAAGTCTTTTCGAAAATTGTTTGTTCGTTAGACGAGCTGAAAATTCTACAGAGAAGCAGAACTAAAGAAATGGAAAGGCGACGCTTATTAGCATCGCTCTATCCAATAAGATAAGGAAGGAATTGGGTTATCAAAAATTATCGGACTGTTGTTGTTTCATCAATCCAGGCATAGCAGTCAGAAATATTACTGCCAATTTGAACTTCATCTCCCGTTTCCCAACCTCTGAAAAATTTATCTTCTGATGACGGCGTAACCGGCTCGTATGTTCTGTACTGCCTCTGAACCGTATTTGCTACAGAAGAATCTACACTACGTGCTCTATCCAAGTAGTCCAATACCAGCCAGTAAACAGACCTGTCATCCCGATCCATCTGTCTTCCCGAAGTACATTGAGAAATAGCCGATGCGTAAATTCCTGCAATTTTTATGTAGGGTTCACCCCAGTTTCTATCCAACTGTATTCCCTGCCGTGCAAATCTTCTGGCTTCTTGCAGATTCCCTAAATTCTGGTGTACATCTACAATTTGCATGGTTACAGATTTACGCTGCGCATTGGTTGTTGCAAGATCCAGAGATTGCTCCAGGTAATTTAGAGCTTGTCTGTTCTGTCCATCAGATAGAGCATAATCTGCCAATCGTTTTGCATTAGCGTATGTCCGCTCTTCTTCAAAAACTTTTCCTGCATATTCAATCGCTTTTTCACGCATACCCTGACTTTCATAAAGACTAGCAATATCCTTTAAGAGAGTAATATCTCCCGGATTTGCAGCCAATCTACCTTCAAGAAATTCAATTCTCTCTTCGGGTTCTGCAAAGAGTCCGTCACGAATGTCATCAATTTGATTTGCCAATGAACTTCCTGCAAAAGGTTCAACCGTATCAATCATTTCCAGAGCTTTGTCACGCTCTCCCTGTGATACATAATTTGATAGCAAAATATTGATATAATATCCGTCACCTGCTTGGGTCAAACGTTCAGGGTCTAATTCATAAGCTTTTTCATACTCGGCATAAGCCTTATCCATTCCACCGGAGATATTACTCTGATTTTCCTGAAAAAATCTACCTTTGTTAAAATGCCAGGTGTAATAATCAATTTCATCTTCGCTGAAAATTTCAAAAGCGTCATCATATATCGTCTGAACAGTATCAAGATACGCTGAACTTATTGATGGGTCTGATTCTTTTTTTGCAAGCTCAGTATAAACATTGATCATTCGCTCGAATTGACGCGGCAGGTTAAACCTGTTTGCGCCTTCGATTGAACGCGGCTGAGCTTCAAGCATCCATTTACCAAACTGAAGAGCCATATCATAACTGCCGGTACGATAATTTTCATAAAAGATGGAGTATGCCTGCAGTTCACTCATTCCATAGGGAGGTTCTCCCTGCGAATAAGCATTGGATGCGACTGCAAACATGATTGCGAATACAGCTATGTATTTTTTCATAATTCTTCGGTTGGTTACTTATTTAAATCCTTTTAGCCCTCACCTGACTACTGAAATTTAGGACGAACAAACATAAATTCAGCTAAATTAAGCGAGAGTTTAAAACCCCATACATTCTCTTTAACTAAACTGGCAGATTCTGTTCCCCGCATACCATATTGAAAACTAAGGTCGATGGACGATGATGACTGTCTTGAAATAAACCCAATTCCGGCGTTTAGATATAAAGTATCAATATCCTCTCCATTTATGTTCAAATGTCCGGTATCGTACGATGATCCCAAACTGTATTTAAAATTAGAGAAAAACCCTCCGCGCTGTTCAGTTCTGTACGGATGGTATTGAACCCCGAACCCAGTCTTAATCCTATCCTTAAAATAGGCTTCTTGAGCTGAATTGTAACTATACTCGGCATCATCCCAATATTGAATCAAGGTTTCTGCCGACAATGTCACGAATCTATTTAAATTATACGTAAGGCCCGTATTAATTTCCATAGGCAATTTCACCGTCCCATCTACGGAAGTACCGGCCTGATCCAGTTCCACCAAAGTTCGGCGTCCGTTGATCGTCCTGAAGGATGAAACAGATCGTTCAGCATCGATAGTTACCGGTAAAGTGACGGTTGTACCAAATGCCAGCTGATCGTCGGAACCAAAAACTGAATTTTTGTTAGCAAAAAGGCCAAATTTATGCCCAAACGCATAACCATTAATATCGCGGTTGTAGGTCAACCCGCGGTATGTAAAATCAGAAAAAACGGCCGTTACCTCCTGCTTTTGGGATAACAGATAAGCACCCATTGAGTAACCTAAAGTGATGTTATCCATTAAACGGTAACCTGCACCAAACTCAAATTTATTTACTCCCCCTGAACCTTGCGTGTTTGTCAAAAATTCAATGTCGTCCAGTTGAATTCCATCTACCGGAACAAATGCACCTTCAGTAATTCGTTGAAAGTCTGATCGCGTTACAGGGCTAAAGGATAACGAAACTCCCAAACGGTTTCTCATTACAGGCAATACAAGCTGAAACTGCTCAAAAGCAAAAAGTGCTTTTCGCGATGAGTCGAATTGATCGCGAGCATTGTAATTCATCATACTTACAGCTACCGATCCATGTGTAAAGCCCGAAAGCCCCCAAAGAGCCGGGTTGGAAATATTCGCAGATGAATTGGAAAAAGTACTCACTCCCGTCAATCCCATCCCTATCGAATTGGGAGAGTAATTATCTGAGGGTGACCCAAAACCAAATCCGGAGTAAAAAGATCCCGAATTAGCCAGGTCCTGATCTTGAGCATTCACAATCCCGCCCATCGAAACAGAAAAAATTATTATCAGTGCAGAAAGAAAATATTTCATGTGTAAGACCTTATTCAACTGAAGTAATTATGAGTCTTGGTTGTCTGCCTTGAGGTGCTGAGTCATCATGCAGCTTTATCGAGTAGAGAATTCCGTTAACAGTTTGTACTGAAAAATAGAGTGGAACTTCATCAGCATCACCATAAGCAGCATTAAGCACAAATTGAGTAATATCGACTTTAAAAACTTGTTCATCTTCATTTATATCAGCGCCAAATCTTGGTGGGGATATAAAAATTTCTGAAATCAAGTCAGACGGTGGTGTTGTAAATGAGTGGGCTCGAATAGTTTCCACTTCCGGCCTTGCAATCGCATTAAACACCTGTTCATCCGAACGGTCGATACTAAAAACGAGACTAGCATTCACAATATTTTTTGATTGAAGATCAGAAAGTGGCAGATCCAGATTCACTTCCATCAAACGGTCAAAATTGTGTAAAACATAACCAGAATCGTATGTTGGTTCATCACTACGCACAACGTAAGATCCCCAATCTCGCAGCCCTAGTGAGTGAACCAGTTCAGCAGATTCTTCATCATCCTCATCAAAATCAGATTTATAGATTCTGAATTCCGTAATGGCAGGATCCTCTTCCTGATCTGCGGGTGTATGGCGCAAAAACCTGACCTTTGAATTTGTTTCAGCCGGTACGATTGCCAATCCCGTAAACTCCCTGGTGTAGAGTGAATCTCTGTTAGCATCGCTCGAATTGAAATACTCGCTGTATTTTTCTACCCATTCTGCAGATAATTCAACCTCTACGGTGTCTTCGTCTGCAATCTGAAATTCGGCTACCTTATTTGAGAAATCGATCGGTGCAGTCTCATTATATTTCAGCTCATTTCCTCTCCACTGATCCGCCAGTTCAAAAATTTCAAATTCTGAAACGGAAAACTCATCACCGTAAACAGGAGAGTTAAAAACCATGCGTAATGTCATGGTGTCTCCTTCAGCTAAGGAATCTACTGCTGAGGTAGAAATGACAGGTTTTAAAACTGCCACTGCGTTCAGCGTTCCATAAACCGGATCTTCAATATATCCCAGTGCAGAATTTGACAACCTGCCTGAAAAGAAATTCTTTTCAAGAGGAGTGATATTCGTTACAGAATACTCATCCGATGTTACGGAACTGCCATCGGGCCCCAGGCCTTCGCCTACTGAACCGGGTGACTCGCAACCTACAATTAATGGTATAATGAGAAGAAGAAAGGCAGCGATAGATAATCTGCTGCCTTTTAAGCTGATCTCGTTTGAGTTGAGATACTTGTTTGATGAATTACTCATCTTTTCCGGTGATCTGCCGGTAATAGTCTGCAAATTTTTTAGATACATCTTCGGGCGAACCCTGAATTTTTGTTGGGTTAATATTCAATTCTTTAAAGAGGTCATCAAACTGATCTTTCAAGTGATTGCCGGTTACGACATGGTCACTGTGTTTCAGTCCGGTTTTAAGCAAATCAATTTCGCCATCTTCAAGGTAAGATTCTACATCTACTTCCTCGGGAAGACCAAGTAAATCAAGAATGTTTGTTCCTTTAAACTGTCCTTTATTTTCAGGATGGTGCAGGTTGTATACAATCTGTGTATTCTTAAAAATATCTTCGTTTTTATACTTTGTACGAACAAGGAGTGGTATCAAACCCGCCGGCCAGTCGTGGCAATGAATAATATCCGGTTCCCATCCAAGGTTGATAACTGTTTCCAGCACCCCTTTATTGTAGAACGCAAGACGCTCGTCGTTATCGTCGTAAAACTTTTCAGTTTTAGGATTATCGAACATCCCTTTGCGCTTAAAGTACTTATCGTTGTCCAAAAAGTAGACTTGAAGCTTAGCATTAGGTATGCTGGCCACTTTAATCCTCATACTGTCTATATCATCACCGACTTCCACTTCAATACCTGAGAGACGTATTACTTCGTGTAACCGGTTACGGCGATCGTTAATCGTTCCAAATTTTGGCAGTAAGATTCTTATTTCAAATCCCTGATCTTGCAATGATGCCGGCAAAAATCGAAGTAAATCTGCCGTGTATGTCATTCTTGCAAAAGGAGCTATTTCGGCTGCTGCATATAGTATTTTCATAATTATAAATCTTACTTAGTATTCTCTCGAGTACCGTTTGTGTTTGAGTTATTGGAATAGGCTTCCTGAAACCG
>CAZHUP010000103.1:0-9064 GCA_964535495.1 uncultured Rhodohalobacter sp. | reverse complement strand
TGATTCTGTATTGTTAAGGCCTGGAACTGATAAAACACAATCCGGATATCCCACTGTTTGTTCTCCACGAGATGAATAAGAATCCGGGACGTATGAAGAGTTTCATGCTGAATGAAATCGGAAAAAAAGTACAGCCCTTTTTAGATCAAATCCGGGAAGAGAGAGAGAAGGGAAACACCGTAGATCTGCCGGCTGAACAGATTATGGCCAATATCATGTCGTTACTTATTTTTCCATTTATAGGTCGGCCTGTTTTCCAGGTTATTTTTGAGATGGATGATAAAGCATACTCAAATTTTATTGACGTTCGGGAATCATTTATGCCGGACTATATGGTTAGCATAGTAATGAAAAAGGAACTATAGTTTAGTGTCAGTCCGATAACGATCAGAAATCAAATATGTATCATATATGGATCGCATAAAATGGGGAATATTAAGCACATCAACCTTTGGTATGAACCATTTGATCCCCGCCATTCGGGCAAGTGAGTTCGGCAGCGTTCACGCGATTGCTTCAAGAGATTCAGAAAAGGCTGAACGTATAGCCGGGGAGTTAAATATTCCGGTCAGCTATGGGAGCTACGAAGAACTTCTGGCAGATGATTCCATTGACGCGATTTACAATCCGCTTCCCAATCATCTGCATGTGCCGTGGACAATGAAGGCCATGGAAGCCGGCAAACACGTTTTGTGTGAAAAACCGATAGCGATGAACAGTGACGAAGCGGAATCACTGCTGCAGAAAAGCCGTGAATTTCCCGGTCTGAAAGTCATGGAAGCCTTTATGTACCGGTTTCATCCTCAATGGAATAAGGTTCAATCTCTGATCAAAAAAAGAGAGATTGGAACGGTTCAGTCCATCCACTCTGTCTTTACCTATTTCAATGACGACCCGGATAATATCCGTAATAGCCCCACTATGGGAGGCGGCGGTTTGATGGATATCGGCTGCTACTGTATCTCACTCTCCCGTTTTCTATTTGGTAGTGAGCCGGATAGTACTTTCGGTAAAATTGATATGGATCCTGATTATGGCGTAGATCGGAAAGCATCGGGTATACTTACGTTTGGAGACAGAACAGCAACTTTCACCTGTTCAACCCGGACACATAATTACCAGCGTGCTATCATTTTCGGCACGGATGGATTAATCGAAGTTGAAAGACCATTTAATCCTCCGGGCGATCAACCGGCATATATCTTCCTTACTAAAAAAGGAGTACGAGAAACGATTGAGTTTGAAGCTGTAGATCAATACCGGCTGCAGGTAGATGCATTTTGTCGGTCAATTATCAATAATAAGGCCGTACCCACTCCTCTCGAAGATGCCGTTGCCAACATGAAAGTGATAGATGCAATATTTAAGAGCGATAAGAAGCGATCTACGATTGAGATGTAGATTTGCGATAAGCACTATTTATCTGAATCTTCATTTAGATCTGCCTCTTTGATGAGTTGATCCACATCAAGTGATTGCATAGCGCTAATCGCCGCTTCCATCGCTCCCTCCGTGCAAAGCCCGCTTATTGAAGCTTCTCTGAATCCCTCTCTTGCGGCTTCAATACACTTTGTCCTGATTTCTTCAGCTAATTTATGTTCTCTGTTATCCATAAGATTATTTAAGGGTTTTGCAGCACTTCATAGGTTTGTTTTCAACTCCACTCGTCGTGTAACACTATAGCGGTTAAACTGACGACGGTGTGAGTACTGTATAGCTAAGTCAAATTTCGAGGGGTATTTCAAAGGTTAAAATTGTCACGGTCAATCAGTCATTACTTCTGCAAGAAGTTTATATGATTTCACCCTTTGATCGTGATCAAATATATAGGTCGATACCATCAACTCATCAGCTTTTGTCTGATCCAAAAAGTTTTGAATCTCATTGCGTACATTCTCAGCACTTCCTATAAATGAGTACGCCAGCATCTGCTTCACGGCATATTTGGTGTGCTCATTCCAGATCCCCTCCATGCTGTCCACCGGTGGTTTCATTGGTGAGCGATCTCCAGTCACCACGCCCATGAACATCTGCAGCATTGATGTTGAAAGATATTCCGCTTCGTCATCCGTATCGGCAACAATCACGTTCACACACGGCATAAAATATGGTTGATCCAGTTGGTCGGAAGGCTTGAATCGCTCACGGTAGATCCGAAGTGCCGGAACAAACTGCTGAGGGGCAAAGTGACTGGCAAACGCATACGGCAGACCAAGTTCAGCTGCCAGAAAGGCGCTGTCTGTGCTAGAACCCAATAACCATATCGGCACCTCGGTCCCCTCTCCCGGGAATGCGCGAACCTTACTGTCGCTGTTATCTTTTGACAGATACTTTTGCAGCTGCTGTACCAACTCAGGAAATTTTTGTACCCGCTGCATTCTATCTGAACGAATAGCATTTGCCGTGATCTGATCGGTACCCGGAGCACGTCCCAGACCCAGATCCACCCTGTTTGGATAGATGGTTGCCAGTGTACCAAACTGTTCAGCTATAATCAGCGGTGAGTGATTGGGCAGCATAATTCCACCCGATCCAATACGAATCTTCTCAGTCGCATCTGCTATATGCCCAAGAAGCAGAGAAGTAGCCGAACTTGCTATATTTTCCATATTGTGATGCTCCGCCATCCAGAAGCGGTGATATCCCATCGTTTCAGCTTTTTGGGCTAAATCTCTGCTGTTTTGAATCGCTTCACGAGCTGAACTGCCTTCTGTTACAACTGCGAGATCTAAAATGGATAGTGGTTTCATAAAAATGAAAAATTTTCTTTAAATATTCTGGCAACAGTTTTAAGGGCAGATTCAACTATTTCGGATTCATAATTAATTTAACCGTCGACTGTTTTCTGTTGATGCTCATGGGTTTAGAGATTCTGACGATTCCGCTCACCATATAACTTCTTCTTTGAGTTCTATATTGCGTGAAGAGTTCCCCACCTGCACTTCGTAACTTCCGGGTTCCAGCACCCATCTGAGCTCCTCGGGGTGATAGTATTTAAACGCAGATTCCTCAAGTTCTATGGTGACTGTGGCCGACGTTCCGGCGTCGAGCTTAACTTTTTCAAAGCCCTTCAGCTCTCTCACAGGTCTGTCTACGGAAGGATTTTTCGGGTGAATGTACACCTGAACAACCTCTGATCCTTCTCTGTTACCGGTATTGGTTACGGTAGTTTGCACCACAACTCTGTCGCCATTGCGCGTTACTTTCAGATCAGTGAACTCAAAGGTGGTGTAGGAGAGTCCGAATCCAAATGGGAAGTGAACCGGACGGTCGTGGGTGTCGAAATAGCGGTATCCCACATAGATATCTTCGGCATAATCAACGGTTCCATCGCCGGGGAATTCGCCAATGGAGTGCGACGGGTAATCCTCATGTGAGTTGGCAAAGGTCATTGGCAGCTTTCCGGATGGGTTCACATCACCAAAAAGTATTTCTGCCAGGGCTGTACCGCCTTCCATACCGGGATACCATGCATGTACGTATGCGGGCGTGTCCGGCAGCCAGTTGTCCATCTCCACGTTGCTTCCGCCCATCAGTACTACTGCGGTACGGTCATTCACACTGTTAATTTGTTTGATGAGCTCTTCCTGGCCAAAAATCAGTTTCAGATTCAGTTTATCACGCGCCTCGGCGTCGTAGGTACCTACACCCCACGGCATCCCTTCATGACCGTGAATCCATCCGCCCACATAAATAACGGCATCAGCTTGTTCTGCAAGAGCAACGGCCTCCCGCATCAGACTTTCATTGGCCGTTCGGGCCAGTTCAACATCCTGCCTGTTTTCTCTGGATTGAGATGCCGCATCACCGCCTTCACCCCGGAAAAGGCTTTCATCATAATATGGTTCGTAACCTTCGGCATAGAGTACCTCAACATCATCGCCCACAAGATTCCGAATTCCCTCGAGCGGGGTAACCTCATAAAGGGCTCTTACCTGCGAACTCCCTCCTCTTTCTGCAAAAAGTCTGGTGGCATTATGACCAATAACGGCAACGGTATTTATCTCATTTTTATTCAAAGGCAACAGTCCATCATTTTTGAGCAGCACTATACCTTCCCGTGCCACTTCGAGCGCAAACTGTTGATGTTCCTCAACATTTCGTTTACCCGGGCCGTGGTCGCTCATAGCTGTGGTTCGATGCATCAGACGCAATACACGGCGTACTTTGTCGTCCACAAAGCTTTCATCGATCTCACCGCTCTCTATCATTTCTTTTGCCGGCCGTGCCATGTAAAATTCATCATATTCAGGATTGTCGAAATCTCTAAGCAGCTCCGTACCCATTTCGATATCGGTTCCGTACAGCAGAGCCTCCCGGGTGTCTTTAACCGAGGCCCAGTCGCTTATAACCACGCCATCAAACCCCCATTCACCTTTCAACACTTCATTATTGAGGTATTCGTGATGCGTGGTGTACTGACCGTTAATCTTGTTGTATGCACCCATGATGCTCCATGCGCCACCATCCTGAACCACAGCTTTGAAAGCAGGGAAATAAATTTCGTGTAATGCGCGCTTGCTTATAAGGGCATCAATATTGTGGCGGTCTGTTTCCTGATTGTTTGCGGCATAATGCTTGGGACAGGCGGCTACTCCCTGCTCCTGTAGCCCTTTTACATATCCAATCCCCATAACACCGGTGAGGAATGGATCTTCACTGAGATACTCAAAATTTCTACCATTAAGCGGGCTTCGAATGATGTTGATTCCCGGTCCCAGTAAAACATCTTTCCCTCTCTCTTTGGCTTCATTGCCCAACACCGTGCCATACTCATAGCCCAGATCTCTGTTCCATGTTGAAGCAAGGCTGATCCCGACAGGAAGGTACGTGGCTTCATCGTCGAAATCTTCCAGTGCATGCCACCCTCGTCCATGCTCATGACGTACACCATGCGGACCGTCAGAAAACACAAGTTCAGGGATTTCAAGTCGGGGTACCCCTCCTGATGTGAAAGACGAACTGGCATGTATAAGGCCTAATTTTTCATCAAGTGTCATGAGATTAATTAAGGAGTCAATCTTTGCTTCGGATACATCATCGATGTTTACACCTTTGGTCGGTTGTTCATGGTTCGAATTACAGGAGATAGATAAAATACTCCCTGCTAAAAACACATAAAAAAATAGTGTGTATTTCATAGTAAGTTAGTTTATAGGTATAGATTTATTAGTTCCGAAAACTTTGCAGACTGCCCGTTATTTAGATATAAATATGAAATCTTATAGTTCGCCTAAAGCTACTGTTTAATCATGCACCTGTTATGAATATGAATCAAATCACTGATTTTATCCCAATTCCACTTTATTCAATAATATTCTTTTTTTAGGGCACTCGTGATTTAGAATCAACAATTTTAGAAATTAGATATTTCTTTAATGGTACTCTGAGTAGTATAGATCTATTAAAACCTTCAGCTTATAAGTTTAATATAGTCAGCTTTTTATTTTTTCAGATTATTTTATGATCTAATTTTAGATAGTAATATCCAAATTCTAATTCATTGAATTAAACCATTTACCATGGTATTTGCATTTTCATAGCTTCAGTTGATTTTGGTAGCATTTAGCCAAAGTTTTGTACAAGATTGATTTAAAATTTTAATAAGCTCATCATTATGCCAAATTTTATTCAATCGAAAGACGGACTATCAATTGCATACAATTTTCTTCGTGGTAAAACACCCGCTGTGATGTTTATGCCCGGTTTTTTCTCAAACATGCAGGGAACCAAAGCGCTCTGGCTTGAAAAGCGGTGCAAAGAGCGTGGACAGGCATATGTACGTTTTGATTATCGAGGACACGGCCGTTCAGACGGTAAGTTTGAGGATGGCACCATAACTGATTGGCTGAATGATACACTTCTGATTTTAGATCAGATTGTGCCGAAGCCTGTGGTTGCCGTTGGTTCTTCCATGGGAGGATGGATTGCGGTACTTGCTGCCCTCAACCGGCCTGATGCTGTTGCAGGATTAGTGGGCGTGGCTTCTTCACCTGATTTTACTCAGTCGATCTATGAGGAGAGAATGAATGTTGCGCAAAGAAAGGAAATTGTTGAGAAAGGATTTATTAAACAGCCGAGCGATTACCAGGATAATCCCGTTATTATAACTCGCAAACTGATTGAGGACGGCAATAATCATCTGCTGCTAAACCGTGATAAACTGAAGATCGATATTCCGGTCATTCTAATTCATGGAAAAAAGGATGCAGATGTTTCATGGAAAAAATCATTTGCCCTTCAACAGCGTATCGGAAAGGAGTACTGCAAATTGATCCTAGTTCCGGATGGTAAACACCGCCTGTCGCGCCCGCAGGATCTTGACCTTATCGACCAATCTGTTATGAAAATATCTGGTATTTGATAGTTTCAGTTTGGAAAAAACCTTTATTAATTCGATCTGATTTTATCTTTTGCGGCACGTTTTTTTGCCAGATAATCATCAATCGATCTGGATGCCAGCTTTCCATCGGAGACCGCCTCTATAACCGTAGCTCCGCCTCTGGAAATATCTCCGCCGGCAAAAATTCCTTCACGGCTTGTTGCACCAATTTCATCCACAATAATTGTTCCCCAATCGGTAGTTTTTAAACCGGGGGTTGTTTGCTGAATGATGGGATTAGGACTTTGGCCAATAGCAATTACAACTGCGTCAACATCCATTTCCACGAACTGACCCTCAATAGGAATCGGCCTTCGCCGGCCTTCGGCATCAGGTTCACCCAGTTGCATTTTCTGGCATTTTATGCCTTTTACCCAGCCGTTTTCATCACCAAATATTTCAACCGGATTGGTCAGAAGATTAAAATCTATGCCTTCTTCTTCGGCGTGATGAAGCTCCTCCTGCCTTGCCGGCATCTCCTCTCTCGACCTGCGATAAAAGAGAAACACTTTTTCAGGGCCGAGTCTGGCGGATGTTCGTGCTGCATCCATTGCCGTATCGCCGCCGCCTACTACAGCAACGCGTTTACCTATTTTTATCGGTGTATCGTACTCCGGGAATTTGTAAGCTTTCATCAGATTTACACGGGTCAACAGCTCACTTGCAGAGTAAACCCCACTTAAGTTCTCTCCGGGAATATTCATAAATCTGGGTGAACCGGCCCCTGTACCGATGTATACGGCTTCAAAACCCTTTTCATCAAAAAGTTCGTCGATCGTAAGCGTTCGACCGATAATGACATTCGTTTCAATTTTTACACCCAGGGATTTAACCCGCTCAATTTCTGCATCTACAATATGTTTTGGAAGACGAAACTCGGGAATTCCATATTTCAAAACTCCGCCTGCTTCGTGCAGGGCTTCATAAATGGTTACATCGTAACCGCGGATTGATAGATCTGCTGCGGCTGTCAATCCCCCCGGACCGCCCCCAACTACGGCCACACTTTGCCATTTCGGATCCGCTTTTTTCGGGGGTGTGAAATTTCCTTTATTCAGTTCATAATCGGCTACAAACCGCTCCAATTTACCGATGGCCAGTGGTTCATTTCGTTTACCAACCAAGCAAACCTGCTCACATAAACTTTCCTGAGGGCATACCCGTCCGCAGATTGCCGGCAAATAGTTCGACTCCCTGATTTTACTGATTGCCCCGTCATAATCTTTCTTATAAATAAGACCGATAAACGCCCGGATATCTATATTCACAGGGCATGCACTCATGCACACCGGATCCTTACACTCCAGGCAGCGGTGAGCCTCTTCCAGCGCAAGATCCATGTTAAACCCATCGGATACTTCCTCAAAATTACAGACACGATAGTCCGGATCTTTTTCAATCGGTTTCTGGCGCGGAATTTTCATCCGCTCAGGCGGTTTAAGGTGAATTACCTTTTCATACTTTTCTGTTGATTTCTTTTTTTGCCCGTTATTAGATGACATAATTTTGCTCTGCTTTACATTTTTTCCTGTATTCATCCATAGCCAATTTTTCCTGGTCGGCATATGTGTTATTTCTTTGTATAAGCTCGTCAAAATTGACCTTGTGTGCATCAAACTCCGGGCCATCCACGCAGGTAAATTTTAGCTCATCACCTACTGAAACCCTGCAAGCACCGCACATACCGGTTCCATCCATCATGATAGGATTGAGACTTGCCATAGTATGGAGGCCTGATTCCCTGGTCAAATCCGCAACTGCTTTCATCATAGGCAACGGGCCTGTTGTATATACACTGTGGATGTTGTTATTCTCTTGAATCACTCTTCGAAGAGCATCGGTTACAAATCCTTTTTCGCCGTAAGATCCATCGTCGGTTGTAATAATTAGCTCATCAGAATATGCGCTCATTTCATCCTCAAGAATAATCATCTCCTCGTTTCTAGCTCCGATTATTCCGATCACCCGGTTCCCGGCCTGTTTCAATGCCTTGGTCATAGGATAAACCACGGCTGTTCCTACCCCTCCACCTACACAAACAACAGTTCCAAATTTTCCGATTGGTGTTGGTTCTCCCAGCGGTCCCACTACATCGGTAAATGCATCACCAACTTTCATCTCATGCATAATGTGAGTGGTTTTGCCAATAGCCTGCACAATCAGAGTTATAGTTCCTTTTTTCTCATCCGACTCTACAATCGTCAAAGGAATGCGCTCGCCTTTCTCCCTGGGCATCACGATCACAAAGTTACCGGGTTTACGTTTCTTTGCAATCAGCGGTGCTTCAATTTCAATTCGACTGATTTTGGGTGCGATGATATTGATGTCAACTATTGAATACATATATTTAGATCTATTTATCTAAAACATAACAAATAAAATTTTATAATCGCAGAAAAATTTGAAAGCGGTTTTTCAGATGAGGAAATAAATTGTCTCAATCTTGGTGCTTATTAAATATCGTGTGCTATGTCTCCTGAAAACTTATTGAGGATAACTATATCGTGAAAAGGGTGACCACACAGAACTAAGGCTGCAGTCCAGTTCCATTTCCTATTGATTTGGTTACACTACTTATTCAATACTGAATGGAATACAACAGATTAACTGCCAAGCCTTCTAGCTGTATTTTTTTTGAATAGAGTAGCTTTACTCAGAAAAAAATTATCGATCTGCATTGCA
>CAZHUP010000102.1:0-9193 GCA_964535495.1 uncultured Rhodohalobacter sp. | reverse complement strand
AAATGAAAAATGCGAACTCTGAAAAGACCAAAGTTCGCATATTCGGTGTAAGTGGCTCCCCGGGTAGTCCCGAAAGTTTTCGGGAGAACCTACGCTCCGACGGCTGTCGGAGTAACAGTCAACTGCCTGGATAGGGTGCTAGAGATAACTTTCAATGTTCATTGTTCCGTCAATAAGCAGCCGGATCATCTTCTTGCTCTTCCAGCTTTTTACTTTTTGTTCAGCAGCTATGGCTTTTTCTTTGGAATCAAATGCATGGGAGTACACAAGCTTCCATGGCCGAAATCGGCTGGTGTGGGCTTTTCGATCGTCGGTGTTATGAAAATGAAGCCGCCTATCCGGATTGTTGGACAACCCTATGTAGTAGGTTTCCTTGACTTCTGATCGGAGTATGTAGAGGTAGTATTCCATAAAACAAAAAAAGCCAACCAACATACGTTGATTGGCTTTAGAAAGCTCCCCGGGTAGGATTCGAACCTACGACCAATTGGTTAACAGCCAACTGCTCTGCCACTGAGCTACCGAGGAGTGACAATTGTTTGATACATAACTCGTATCGAACGGGCACAAATATAAGAGGTTAAAACAACCTATGTCAAGCGATGTTTAAAACTTTTCTAAACTTTTTTAAAATAAAAAAAGCCGCTTCAAAAAAGCGGCTCCAAAGTCTTTAAAATAGAGACTCTTATACTTTGCCAGAATTCTTCATGTCCTGGATTTCGAGACGAATTTCTTGAGAAACTTTTTTGAGATCCTGCAACTGCTTACGTGCTCTTGTACCGGCTGCTTTATTTCCTTTCTCATAGAACTTGTTCATGTCGTCTTCCAGTTCGGCAACCATGTTTTTTACTTGTTCAATTCTGCTCATTATAACTCCTTTAGTTAGTTAACGTTAATGCAAATTATTGCTGGAATTCGCTACAAAACTATGTAACCGTTGGTAAATGGGCAAATAAAAAACTGAAATTTTCCGTTTTATTTACAATTAAACCCATTTTCTAATGATATGAGATTATTTAATAGAGAATGTTCCACTCTGAGATAGTCTCAGAAAGTGAGTTGCCGGAACATCACAACTTTATGGAAAAAATATAGATCTTTTTGTGCATTCACTTAGAAATAAAACTCTTAATTAATAGTGGGTTAAGAATTAAAAAGTGTCAGGTGTATTTAATTGAACTTTTTGTTTAAAACTCCTGAAGCTTTCGGGTACATGTTTCTCTAAAAATGAGGAATCTTTTTCGGAAGGAATAATCTCTTGGGGAAAGTCACCCTTGATGAAGGATGAGCTCTCATCCATACTAAAGATGGTAATCTCTGCAATATCAAAACTGTTCTGAAATGACCGTGCCATATCCGGCAACGACAATGCTTTGGGTGATTCACCTGAGAGATCTTCAGCCAGACCGGATATCAATAGCATTGGTTGTGAAGGAAAACGCTTGATCTGATCCCGGTTGATTCTGATTTCATCTCCTTTCAGCTGTATCAGAGATTTTTGATGGCCGTTAACTCCAATGGTGGAGATTCCCTGATCGGCAAACAGAGCAATCAATCTGTGGTTTAGATCCTTGATAGCTCTCAGCCGGGCATCTTCCCGCATCATGCCTGTCTGAATTAATCGGTCGGTATATTCACTGTCGCTGTGGATAATGATACCGCTCTCTTTTTTTTGTGCAAGTGATTTTGCAAAGGCGGTGAGAAACATTCCATTGTCGAGATGTTCGAAATCGAGTACTGCTAAAAAATTCATTTATTCTTTCTTTCTTAATGAGCTGCCCGTAAAACCGTAGGGCAGCAGGTCTTTTACAAAATGTTTTGATATAGTTTGGTTTCCGTGGTGCAGAACAACTTGCTGCCTGGGTATAAACTCAGCCATCACCTGCCTGCAGGCGCCACAGGGGCTGCTGAAGTCACCCTTTGGAGCATAGATATGCAATTGGCCCAGCTTGCCTGTGTAACCGGCTGTAACGGCTCTGCTGATTGCTGTACGTTCTGCGCACAATCCGAGGCTCCATGCACTTACTTCAACATTCACACCGGGGATATAACCGTTTTCAGTTTCGATGAGTGCGGAGACCGGAAATGAAGAGTGAGGAATCACACACTTTTGCGTTAAAGCCTCAAGAGTAGCATCGATGTCAATATTTGACGGCAACAGAGGCTCATACAGCGAGGGAGCATCAGGCAGAGTTGTTCTCTGCTCAATATCAAATTCTCGCTTCCAATAATCAGCAAGCTCAGATTGCGGCTCATCCTGAAAGATCGATATTGGCTGATCACCATTGGCCAAACAGCTGGTAATTGCGCTGTGTATGGCAGAAATGGTTAAAGGAAATGCGATATTTTCAATTCTGACACCGGGATAAAAAAGTCCCGATCTGCCTTCTATGAGGCAATATTCATCAATTTTTGAGTAGGGTGCATAGCTGTTCATAACAATACCTTGACCGATATTTAGTGCTCAATTGCCTCCATTACAGTATCAGCGATTTTGGCACGGACTCTGCTAATTGTGCTTCCGTATGTTCGGGATGGATGAACTCGGTTCGTTAATATAATGATAGCAATTTCTTCGTCCGGATCGATCCAGAAACTTGTGCCGGTGAATCCGGTATGCCCAAATGAGTTGGGTCCTGTAAGTTGACCCGCCGTGCTGAATCCCTCACTTTTGCGGTCAAACCCGTAGGCTCTCTGGTTGATTGGAGATCGGCGTTCGGTAAAATAGTTGATGGTCTCAGGTTTCAAATAATCCACGCCGCCAAAGTGACCGCCATTTAAAAACAAAAACGCAAGCTTTGCAAGATCATCTGCAGAGGAGAAGAGTCCGGCATGACCGGCAACTCCATCCATAAACCAGGCGCGTTCATCGTGAACCTCGCCCTGAACCAAACCGCTTCGATACGTTGTGTCAATCTCTGTTGGGGGGATCCGGTTGCTGATCCATCGGCCTACATTTTTTGGATTGAAAAAGCTGGATTTCATCTCCATCGGATAGAAAAAGTAGTTACGAACAAACCGATCGACCCGAAGCCCTGAAACTTCCTCAACGATTTCAGCAAGCAGAATAAATCCGAGATCACTGTAAACATACTCTTCACCCGGTTTGTTGATCAGCGGCTCATTTCGAACGGCATGAATAATCTCTTCACGGGTTTTCAGTTCATCTACATAAACCTGAAATGCCGGCAGGCCGGAGGTGTGAATCAGCAACTGTTCGATTGTAATTTCGCGCTTATCATCTGTATCAAATTCGGGAATATATTTTGCAACACGATCCTGAACATCTATTTGTCCATCATCCACCAGTTTCATAATAGAAGTTGTGGTAGCAACTACTTTTGTTAGCGAGGCAAGATCGTAGACATCATTGTTCGCTACTTTTCGGGTCTTGTCATAATCGTGGTAACCGTATCCCTGCTGCCAAACCATTACACCTTTTCTCATCACGCCAACAACACCTCCCGGAAATACAGAATCGTCGATGGCTTCCTGCATGACCATATCAAGTTCGAGTAGTTTTTCCGTACTCATTCCGGCAGATTCGGGAGTGTCAAATCTTATGTTTGACTGATTGAATTCCAATCCGTCTCCGATTTCATACATTCCCGGTATGTTAATCGGAAGTTTACCGGTCACATCAGACGCTCCAAAAAGGGCGGGAACGGTCTGACGAACCTGATTGATATTGGATGACCATGCCATTACGTGAGCATCGGTATTGGGAAGATCACGCACTACATAGGGATTGCCAAACGCTATCAGAGCTGAAGGGCTGGGTCGGCTGATCAGTTGTCTTAAAAACTGAAGCTGTTCGGGTTGAACCTGTATGGGTTGATGGGATCGTACAATGATAAAAGATCCGATCAGAATTAGATCCGCATCATCGGCAGCTTCAAGAATATCACTTTTCTCTTCAAGGCTTGTTCTGCGATCGAGCACGTGAAACTTCACATTACCGTGATATTTGCGAAGTTCCCGCGCAAAGGAGATGCCTGTTGAACCTGACTCATCATCCGCCAAAGCAACAGCCAGAATGTTCAGATGATCCACTTCCCGGATGGGAAAAACGTTTTTGGAATCTTTTAGAACGGTAACTGAATTTCGTGCAATGCGATCAGCAATACTTTGATAGGCCGGAGTGTTGATCGACCTGCTTAGATTCTGCAGATCAACTTTTGAATTGGAAAAAGAGCCATACTCTTTCTTTAACTGTAAAATTTTTCGGACGGATCGGTCAATTCGTTCTTCAGTTATTTCACCACGTTGCACGGCCCGTTCCAGCTCGTTGATAGCCGCCATTTCGTCCGGGCTGATGAGCATCATATCCACACCGGCTCTTAAAGCATAGATCACCGCTTCACCGGGGGAGTAGTTGTCAGTGATTCCTCTCATTTCCAATCCATCGGTGACAATCAGTCCCTCAAATCCGAGTGAGTCGATCAGGATATCATTCAGGATTGATTCATCCATCGTTCCCGGCAGATCCCCGTTTCTGCTGATGTTGGGATAGGCGATATGTGCGCTCATCACGCTTCTCAAACCGTTGTTGATGGTCTGACGAAAAGGACGCAGTTCGAGAGAATCGATCCGGGAAAAGTCGTGATGAATTATGGGCAGTGCAAGGTGCGAATCAACATCCGTGTCGCCATGGCCGGGGAAGTGTTTTGCGGTAGCCATCACAGCTTCGCTTTCAATTCCATCAATCATATACTGCCCAAATAGTGAAACCATATCGGGGTCGGCAGAGAAGGATCGAACATTAATAACCGGATTCTCGGGATTGTTGTTTACATCTAATACCGGGGCAAAAATCTGGTTTACACCCAGCGCTTTAGCTTCCCTGGCAGTAATTTTTCCCTTTAGATATGCATTTGCCGGATCTCCTGATGCTGCAATACCCATAGCCGGAGTTATTCGTGTTGTACCGCTGACTCTCATCGCTGCACCAAACTCCATATCCTGGGCAATCCAAAGCGGTATTTTGGAGTGGTCCTGCAGTGTGTTTGTAAGCATCGCTTGCCCGTAGACATCACCCTGCATAAAGATGATTCCGCCCAAATGATACTGTTCGATCAGTCGTTTCAGCCGAAGAAGCTGCGGATCTTTGTTGTTTGTGAAACGTCCGAACGCGGGAGATACAAAAAGCTGACCTATTTTCTCCTGAAGGGTCATCGATTGAAGGAGGGAGTCGATATCTACCGGTTCCGAAACCGATGGTACAGATTGACGGGTTTCCAGTGCTGGTTCAGGGAGTTCAGGCCGATCTGTCTCAGTTTGAGTTTCTGATGTTTTACATGAAGAAAAAATCAGAAGAAGTGCAAAAATCGAAAAAACGGGTATGAAATGACGTCGTACTGAGAGAGTTAGATTTTTGTAGTTCATAAAATTGAGATAGCAAATAGGATACAGTAACGTTCTGTTTGGAGCTAACGCATTGGTTGCAGTTGCATTGTCTGATAGCTGGTTTGCTGGAAGAAAGTACTGTCTTTGTAAATATAGCGATATCTTCCTTCCAGCCACATATCGGTTTGATCGCCGTAGTGGGTAGACAAAGGGTTCCCGGATTGTCCGGTTGGCAGTACGGACAGGCTTCTTCCGGGAGAGGAGAAATCGATGATTCTTCGAATAGATGGACCTAAATTGACTTCAAATGGTTCTGCCCAGCTATATTGGGCTTTGTTTACGGTCATAGCATTTCCGCGAACCGGGAAGGGCCCTTTACTCATCAGATTGTTCACAATCATTCTCAATACCCCCGGTGCATCCGGGTCTGCCGCCGCCTCAGCAAAAAGCGGTGGTTTTAAGCTGATTTGATTTACATTTTCCCAACGCCAATTGATTGTTTCACTCCCAAAATCACTCTCAAGCTGTGAAATTGTTTCGATCATGCTCAATCGCACGATATCCTCACGGTTTTCAACCTCCTCGGTATGCAAATTGTTGAAAAAGCTGCTGTCGTAGGTAAGAAGCCTGCTCATGATCTGGATCGGCAGATAGTTCAGGGAGATAAGTGCCTGATAAGCCTCCTCACCCAGATCATCTGAGAGAGTATTCCTGCTAACGTTGAGAAAGAAGAGATCAAAAATTGTGGCAGCTGTAGAATTGGGATGATAGTTAAAATCCCAGTTTTCGAGATAGGTAAGCACCGTTGAAAAGTCGTACGCTGGATCAGTCCGCAACATAGGCAGGATCACTTCAGTGATTTCGCGTGCATGGTCAGAAAACGCATCGTACTGCCGCTGCTGCATATCCATTACTGATAAAGAGTCGGCATCATCTAGGAATTGCTGAATTCTTGTAATTCGTGATGGAGGTGCCCAAAATGATCCGATGTGGTGCCTGTAGCTGTCGGTATGAAGCTTGTTGTTTGCGTGAGCCACAAATCCGGATGCAGGGTTTTTTAGTTGAGGAAGCTCATTAAAGGGAATCCAGCCATTCCATTGGTAGGAGGGATCATCACCACGTCTGAAGAGAAGCGGATTGTAATCCCGTATTGGAACATTTCCGGTGCTGAAAAGAGCAATATTTCCCTGCGCGTCGGCATAGGTGAAATTCATAGCAGGCGATCTGAATTTTTGCACAGCTTCTTCAAACTGGTTCATATCCGATGCACGGTTCATTTCATATATTGCCTCGCCTTCCTGACTTACTTCATGCCCCGTCCATGCCATAGAAATCAGTTTGTTACCTAACAGTTCATCCTCATCAAAGAGGTCGCTGATAACCGGTCCATTTTGTGTATGGCGAACACGGAAAAGCAGATCATCACCATCCTTTACTTTGATCAACTCATTTCGATATCGGAATTGTTCGGATACAGCCGAGTCACCACTGTAATCCAGGATGTAATTTTCAGAATTTTCTTCATCAACTTGCTCTACAAAAAAGTCGAGGACGTCGGCCATCATGTTGGTAATGGTCCATGCCAGATCCCCGTTGTCTCCCAAAATTATAAAAGGTGCTCCCGGTATAGAGGCACCGGTGATGGACTGTTCGGGGGTGTTGTAGTGCATTTCGAACCAGAAACCGGGAATACTCAATCCCATATGTGGGTCACCTGCCAGAATTGGCAGACCTGATTCCGTTTTTTCACCACTGACTGCCCAGGCGTTGCTTCCCCACTGAGATCCCTCCATCGTGAGGAAAGATCGCCGTTTTTGTTCGGTCGACAGAATAGGCATCATTGAAGATGCAATAGTTCGGCTTTGATTTTCACTCAGCGTGGTGGGATAACGGTCGCTGTATTCGGGAAATAGCTCTTGCAATCGGTTTGGCTCCAGTTTCTCTTCCAGATAGGCATAGGCCAGTTCGCTCCACCAGTAGATGTTTTGATCCCACGCCATCAGTCGGGTTACGGCAAATGTGTGAGTTGGCGTCCACTCAATCGGCTTCATGTTTAGAAGCGTGAATTCAATGGGAAGATCACGCATATTTTCATCTGCATAGTCGTTCACGCCATCGGCATACTTTTGAACCAATCGAAGAATCTCTGGTGATGCTTCTTCTTCAATTTGCTGTGCTGTTTCCCAGAATCCCAGAGTTCTCTGGTATTTATCCAGATCGATTAAATCTTCACCTAAATATTCAGCAAAGCGTCCCTCAGCGGCCAGCTGCTGGAGAGTCATCTGCCACAATCGCTCCTGGGCGTGAATATATCCTGCAGTGTAGTATAAGTCCTCTTCAGATTCGGCATAGATATAAGGCACGCCGTAGGGATCCCAGTGCACATCAACAGGGTTATTCAGTCCGCTCAAAGAAAGTGTGGCGGTGTAATCGGGTAGAGGTTTGTAGAACGTCCAGTAAACACCTATTACAGCAAAACCGATAATCAAGAATAGCAGTAAAAGCAGGAACTTGAAAAATGTTCTCATTTCAGACTGTAAAGAATTGGTAAGTTTTGCCTATATAGATTGAAAATTCCGTTCAAAATACATACTCTCAAAGCCATATGAAATGCTATTTACAGTGAGTTCGACATAAGATCTTAGAATATGTCCTCCCAATTTAAATGGAGGCCGCTTCTTTTCTTATCTTTACATCGAATATCGACTAATATTTAAATAAAACAACTGACAAAGGAGCTATACCATGAGTGAGATTAAAAAAATTGCGGTTATCGGTGGTGGAACCATGGGTAACGGTATTGTTCACGTATTTGCTATGAACGGTTATGATGTGAACTTGGTAGAGACAAAAAAAGAGTTTGCAGAACGAGCGATGAATACCATCGATAAGAATCTGACACGGATGGTAACCAAAGAGAAAATTTCAGAAGCCGATAAAACAGCAAGTCTTGAACGAATACAGACACACCTGGATATCGCAGCCGGAGTGAAAGATGTAGACCTGGTAGTAGAGGCTGTCCCCGAAGTTTTTGACCTGAAAAAGAAGATTTTTACTGAAATTGATGCCAATGCACCCGAACATGCGATTCTGGCGAGCAACACATCGTCAATTTCCATTACCAAACTAGCTGCCGTAACCAAACGGCCTGAAAAGTTCATAGGGATGCACTTTTTCAATCCGGTACCAGTGATGAAACTGGTTGAGGTTATTAATGGACTGGAAACATCAGAAGAGGTAACTGAGAAGATTATGGAGATCTCCAAGAAGCTGAATAAAGTTCCGGTTCCGGCCAACGATTTTCCGGGATTTGTTTCGAATCGTGTGTTGATGCCTATGATCAATGAAGCGATCTTCTGCGTGCATGAAGGTGTAGCCGAGCCCGAGCATGTGGATGAGGTGATGAAGCTCGGAATGGCACACCCGATGGGTCCGCTTCGACTGGCCGATTTCATCGGTCTGGATGTCTGTCTCGATATCCTGAATGTACTCTATGATGGATTTAAAGATCCCAAGTACCGTCCCGCACCGCTTTTGGTGAAGATGGTAGACGCCGGAAAACTGGGTAACAAAACCGGTGAAGGTTTTTTCAAGTATGATTAAGCATTAAACCAACGCTCCAAGGATTTCAAACTCTTGGAGCGTTGAATTTCAAAAATGTCCCCTCTCGAGAGGGGACATGTGAAAACAGAGTGGCGAAGCCGTCTCTGTTGAGCAAGGGGTGTGTTACTTGATAATCACGAACACACCTCTGAATGCTACGTTGAACACTCCGCATTCTGTCTCCTCTGCAGAGAAGATGTAAGTAGTCCCCTCTCGAGAGGGAAATGAGTTGGTGAAAGCGCAA
>CAZHUP010000101.1:0-9467 GCA_964535495.1 uncultured Rhodohalobacter sp. | reverse complement strand
TATCCACCACAAACCATCCCTGAACCATGGCGCTGAAATCATAATCTGACGCATATGGATCCATTACCGTGGATGCTCTGTAGTTCGTTGTGCCTACTTCTTCAAGATCATGGACCCAGTCGGATGTGGGCATATCTTTTATGAACCAGTGCTCGGTTCCCACGTGGTTGTGAATCATATCCATAATTACCTTCAGTCCCATGTCGTGGGCTTTATCGATCAGCTCCAGGTACTTTTCATTGGTCCCGAACCGGCGATCAACCCGGTACATGTCGGTAGCCGCGTATCCGTGATACGCTCCGTACTCAGGCGGCATATCATTTTCAAAAATTGGCGTAAACCAAACGGCGGTCATACCCAGATCTTTGATGTAATTGAGATTGTCTATCACACCCTGGATATCTCCGCCATGACGCGCATTTGGATTTTCGCGATCCACACCTTCAAGCATTCCCGGAATTTCATCAATTGAGGGATCGCTATTCGCGAACCGATCCGGCATCAGCAGGTAAATAACATCAGATGAATCAAATCCCTGGTTGCGGTTTGGATCGCTGCTTCGCTCTTTAATCTCATATTGATGGGTATAGGAGTACTCTCCACGCTTGAACTGCAGATCCACGGTTCCGGGCTCCGCATGATCGTGAATGCGAAGTGTAACGAACTGATAATTTGGATTTTCGACCAACGTCACCCGCTCAATGGTTACACCCGGGTAGTCGACGGAGGGGATTGCAGTCTGAATATTGTCACCATGAATCAGCAGTTGTACATCCGATTCCTGGAATCCAATCCACCAGTTATCAGGCTCAACCCGGTCTATTTCAATTGATTGAGCTAATAGAGTCGGAACAAAAAAGATGAACAGTAAAAATGATGATATAGCCTTTGTTATTCTCATAGTAAAAAATTTAGTAGTCGTTGATTTACGCCTTTGACTGGCATACAGCTTATACAAAATAGTAAAAGGATGGGATATGTATAAAAAAGCCCGCACGGAAGTCCATGCGGGCCGATATTCTACGAATAAACGTATTTACTGAAATTATTTACGCTTAAACGATCTTCGTAACCAGCTCTGCAGTTCGTGCAGAATAACCGGCCTCATTATCGTACCATCCAACAATTTTCACCAGCTTGCCGTCTACTTTAGTAGATGTGCTGTCAAAAATGCATGAGTGTGGATTTCCGATGATGTCTGTAGATACAAGCGGCTCATCACTATATTCAAGAACTCCCTTCATTTCACCTTCAGCGGCTTTCTTAAATGCGTTGAGCACCTGCTCTTCAGTTACATCTTTATTCACAAGAACTGTAAAGTCAGTCAGTGATCCGTCCGGAACCGGAACTCGAACAGCCATGCCGTCCAGTTTACCATCCAGATGCGGTAGCACCAGTCCAACAGCTGCAGCGGCACCCGTGGTTGTAGGCACGATATTAGCAGCTGCGGCACGGGCTCTGCGAAGATCTTTATGCGGCCCATCCACTAGCTGTTGATCACCTGTATAAGCGTGTATGGTTGTCATAAATCCTTTTTCTACACCGAATTCGTCATCCAGAACCTTCACCATTGGTGCAAGGCAGTTTGTTGTACAGCTTGCATTGGAGTAGATTTTTTGACTTTTATCAATTTCACCTTCATTCACTCCAATAACGATTGTCTGAAGATCGCCACTTCCTGGTGCGGAGATAATTACTTTTTTCGCACCTGCTTCAATATGCTTGGAAGTACTCTTAACATCACGGAATATTCCGGTTGATTCTATAATTACCTCAGCTCCCCGCTCGCCCCATTTCAGGTTTACCGGATCACGCTCGGCTGTTACGCCAATTTTGGTTCCGTTAATTACAAGATTGTCCCCGTCAGCAGAAACTTCACCGTCAAATTTACCGTGAACAGAATCATATTTAAAAAGATGTGCAAGTGTTTTTGTATCCGTCAAGTCGTTAATTCCAACAACATCAATTTCGTCACTCTGATATTTCAGGATAGATCGCATTACCAATCGGCCGATCCGTCCAAATCCATTGATTCCAACTTTTACTTTAGCCATAAAATTTTACTCCTTTTCAATTTAAATTATCTGCTTGTTTGCAGTATCTATAACATTAAAATAACGGTTTAGATTCACTCAATCCATTATTTCATAAAAGTTAAGCTCCTCATTTTTATTAATTAATGATGGGAGCGCTTTTTCAAATTCAAGATCTGCTTTTCCTGAACTACAATTTAATATCAGATACCAAATACCAACAAAAAAGCCTTTGAACTTATTCAAAGGCTTTTGCTACGATTCTAAAATTTAAATCTGTTTAATTAGTCAAGATCAACGTCATCAGGAATATCTTCATCATCTCCTGAGATCAGGTCGTCAACGCCTTCCACATCAGAATCGTCATCCTCCTCATCCTCTTCAATAACAGGTGTAACGGGTTTCTTAATCTGAGCTTTTGCCCCGGCTCGCTTTAACTGCATCACAATGTCAGAATTATCATTATCCAGAGCGATATTCAGAGCTGTGTCGCCATTTTTATCTTTTAACCGAACGTTTGCACCCTGGTCAATTAAATACTTTACTACATCGGTGTGCCCTTCACGTGCAGCCAGCATCAAACCGGTCTGCCCCCATCGCTGTTGAGCGTTTACATCTGCTCCGGCCTGCACCAGTATTTTTACAGCAGCAAGGTTTCCCTCCCGGGCCGCAACAATGAGCGCAAGACCGCCAATTGGAGTACCATTATCAAGCAGATACTTCATGATGTCCGTACTTCCATTTTCTGCAGCACGATTTAAAGCCGTTCCTCCCATTTTGGTCTGAACCGCGGGATCGGCGCCCTGTTCAATCAAATACTTAACGATATCAAGATGTCCGTTTTCAGCGGCATAAATCAACGCAGTATTTCCATTTTTGTGCGTCTCATTCAGATCTGCCCCCTTCTCATGGTGATTTTGAACCTCATTCAAATTCCCATTTCGTGCGGCCTGTAATAGTGGCGAAAGCTCCATAATGATGTAGTAATTGTTTTAAAAAGTATGTTTTAACGAGTAAAAAATATCCCTGTCAATTCTGAACAGTATATCTAAAATTAATCACATTAAAGCAATAGGGTTTTCCCGTAAGAGATGAAATAAAATCAAGATAAGTCGACACCCCTTGCAGAAGAGATGCATTGAAAATCCCATTTTCCTGGAAATCTATTTCAAAGTAACTGATGTGTCGTAACCGTTCAAAAAATCAACTCCGCTGAGTCGTTTTGTTCCCGGAAGTTGAAGTTCCAGAAGCTCAAGCAATCCGTCCCGGCACTGAACATACAACCTGTTCTCAATTTCAACAAGCTGACCCGGCTTTCCGTTTGTTGATTTAGGACCCGGCTTTGACTTGTGGATATTCAATTTCTGATTATCATACAGGCACCATGCCGTAGGAAACGGGTTTAGTCCTCGAATCAGATTATGAACCTCCTCTGCTGATCGACTAAAATCAATCTTTGTGTTCTCTTTAAATAACTTTGGGGCCGGAGTTGCATGATCGTGATTTTGCTGCCTTCCCTCAGCCTTCCCTTCTGCAATCTGATCAACCGTTTCTTTCAGTAGGTCAGCTCCTTTTACTTTTAAACGATCATAAAGATCTCCGGTGGTTTCCATCGATCCTATATCTGTTTTAAACTGTGCCACGACCTCACCGGTATCCACTTTTTCGTCAAGGAAGAAAACCGAACACCCTGTTTCTTTTTCACCGTTGATAATTGCCCAGTGAATCGGTGCTGCGCCACGATATTTAGGCAGTAAAGACGCATGTAAATTAATGGAACCGATGGCTGGTATCTTCAGGATTTCGTTTGGTAAAATTCTGAATGCCACAACCACAAGGAGATCCGGTTTCAAAGCTTTCAATTCTTCCCTGAATTGATCCGATTTTGGGCTCTCTACGTCGATAACAGGATAACCCAGGTCTATCGCTCTTTTCTTAACTGCAGTGGGCTGGGTTTTCCCGCCTCTGCCGCGACGTTTATCCGGATTGCTTGCAACTGCAACGATTTCATGATCAGACTGATGAATAGCCTCGAGAGAAGGAATCGCAAAGTCAGGCGATCCCATAAATACGATCCTTAATTTTTTCATTTTACCGGCTTAATCCTTGGGCACAACAGGATACTCAGTCTCAAGAGCACCCCTATCAATTTTTTTGAGGAGAGATTTATGCAATCGTCTCCTGAATGCACTGAGGTAGTCCAAAAACAGTACTCCCTGCAGGTGATCGTACTCATGCTGAATCACGCGGGACACCCAACCTGTAGCAGTAATACTCTTTTTTTCAAAATTACGATCCAGATATTCAACCACAACTTTATCCGGGCGAGTCACATCATCTCTTACATCGGGAATGCTTAAACATCCCTCTTCAAGCTTAATTTTATCCCCGCTTTTTTCTTTAATTTCCGGATTGATAAAAACCAACGGACCAACATCCATCTCCTCAGTTTCATCTGTAATTCCATCAGCGTCCATCACAAAAAGTTGAATTTCTTCACCAATTTGAGGAGCCGCAAGCCCTACCCCCTGAGAATTGTACATCGTATCAAACATGTTGTCGATCAGGGTTTGAAGCTCTTCTGTGTTCTCTTTCACCGGTTTGGTTTTTTCGCGTAAAACCGGGTCGTTGTAGGTTACAATGGGTAAAACTGACATAGATAAATTATAATTCTGGATATGCTTCTAAAAAGTGCTGTAAAATAAGGGCTGCAGCAGCCTGATCCAACCTGCCTTTTTTTTCACGCCTTTTTCTGGATACACCGGCCTCCTTCATTGCGTCCATCGCTTGCCTGGACGTGTAGCGTTCGTCCATCTTGTGTAATTCAAGATTCTTGTAGCGTTTTTTTAGATAATTATAGTATTCCCTAGCCATCTGAGTGGCATTAGTCGGTTCTCCATCCGGAGTTAACGGCCATCCTACCACGATTGCTATAACAGGCCCCTCTTCTTTGACCTGCCTCTCCACTTCGATAAAAGAGTCCTCAGGAGAGAATGTACCAACGGTATTCGCAACTGTTCTTAAAAGATCAGTTCTGGCTATGCCAACTCGCTTCCCGCCAACATCTATCCCAAGGATTCTACCAAAATTAGCCAATCACCTACTTATTACTTTTCTTCTTTACTTCTTCAAGCGGCTGCTTCAAGAATTTTTTCAAACGCTTACTCGGTTTGAAATGAGTTTTTCGGTGGGCAGGCACATAAATCACTTCATTTGTTTTTGGATTTCTGGCCTTAGGCTTAGCTTTTGTCTCCTTAACCTCAAATACTCCAAAGTCTCGAAGTTCAATCCGGCAAGTTGGATCTGCAGCGAGCATTTTACTTCTTAAAGCATCTATTACAGCATCTACCCACGGTTCGGACTGATTGAGCGGAACGTCCATTTGGTCGGCTACTGTTCGCACGATATCACGTTTTGTATAAGTCACCATCTTCTTGTCTTATTTTATTGTTTTCACTCCAAACACATCTACTACAATGCATTTTATATATAAGCAATTATTAATAAAAGATTTGAAAATAAAAATAGGTGAATCAGACATATTTCTATACGTAAAAACGCCTACTGATATGTAGGGTGCAATGAATACTATTCGTAACGAACCACATTTTTCACACCCTCTATCCTCTCCAGGCGGTTTATGATATTTTCAAGATGTTTCAAATCACTAACGTAAATGGTCAGTATTCCTTCAAACATTCCCCCTTCGCTACTAACGTTTATACTCTTCATATTAGTTTTCAACGATTTTGAAAGAATCTCCGTGATATCGTTCACCAGGCCAACCCGGTCTTCACCGATTACCCGAACCGCGCCAAGGAATTGAGAATCAATATTTTTTGCCCAGCTTACATCAATAATTCTTTCGCTATCCGTTCGTATCAAATGATGAGCATTCTTACAGTTGGAACGATGCACTTTTACGTCACCGTCACGGCTGATAAATCCGATCACTTCATCTCCGGGTATTGGGTTGCAGCAGTTGGCATAATTGTACTTAACGCCACTCAGTTCACCTTCAACCAATAGAGCTTTTGTATCACCAACTGCTCGAGCCGTAGAGATATATTTTTCCTGAATCTTATCATCATCAACAGTTTTCTCATCCTGTTCATCAGGTTCAATTCTGCCTTTACTCTTCAGATCTTTTACAACTTTAAAGAGATCTTTCACATCAAATACGCCCGCCCCGATTTCGTAAAACATCTCCTGCGTATTTTCAAACTTAAAGCGATGAGCAACTTTCATCAGGTCCTGATCGGTAATCTCAATTTTACCTTTGGATGCTTTTTTCTCCCAAAGTTCGCGGCCCTCTTCAGCCACTTTCACTTCTTTCTGCTTGATAAACTGACGCAACCTGGCTTTCGCCTTATGCGTTACCACATCTTCAATCCAGTCTGCATTCAGGTTGATCTTGCTACCCGTTATAATTTCTACCTGATCGCCACTATGCAGTTTCTGACGCAACGGAACCATCTTCCCATTTACTTTCGCCGCAACTGCACGCTCACCAATTTCACTGTGTATTTCGAATGCAAAGTCGATACATGACGCACCTTTCGGGAGAGTCTTTAGTTCACCCTGCGGAGTAAACACATAAATCTCATCCTGGTACAGGTTCAGCTGAAAATCTTTCACAAACTCCGTGGCGGCATCCGGACGAGGACTGTCGAGTACATCTCGAACCCAATGAACAAATTTATCCAACTCTTCGCTGCCGCCGCTGGCCCCCTCTTTGTACTTCCAGTGGGCTGCTACTCCGTGCTCGGCAATATCATCCATTTTTCGGGTCCGTATTTGAACCTCAACTTTGCGCCCCTGTTTTGTAATTACGGTAGTGTGCAGGGATTGATAACCGTTCGCCTTTGGAACAGATATAAAATCACGAAACCTTTTAGGAATGGGTGTATACCAATCAGTTATAACGGAGTAAACACGCCAGCAATCTTCTTTTTGATGGGGATCTTCAAGAATAATTCGAATGGCAAATAGGTCATAAATCTCTTCAAAAGGCTTCTGCTGCATCTGCATCTTTCTGTAGATAGAGTAGATATGCTTGGGCCGCCCCTTAATTTCAAAATTGAAATTCTGATTCTTCAGCTCGTTATCAATCGGCTCCATGAACTGCTTAATAAACTCTTGCCGGGCGTTCTTCTTTTCCTTGAGCTTACGAACAATAAATTTATATGAATTTGGATCAATTACTTTAAAACATAAATCTTCAAACTCATTTTTGATCTTAAAGAGCCCAAACCGATGTGCCAGAGGAGCGTAAAGCTCCATTGTTTCAGTCGCCTTTTTAAGCTGTTTCTGGCGAGGCAGTGCCGAGATTGTTCGCATGTTGTGCAAACGGTCGGCAAATTTAATTAAAACCACCCTGATGTCCTCTGCCATGGAGAGGATCAGTTTCATAAATGTTTCTGCCTGTTTTGTATCCCTGCTTTCAAAAACTCCGGAGATCTTTGTTACACCATCAATCAAATTTCTCACAACAGGACCAAAAACCTCTTCGGTCTGCTCAAGTGTAACGGTTGTATCTTCAACAGTATCGTGCAGAAGAGCAGCAGTAACCGATTCATCATCAATATTGAAATCTCCCGCCATAATTTTGGCGACCTCTACCGGGTGCAGGTAGTAGGGCTCACCGGAGGCTCTCTTAACATCCTGATGAGACCGACAGCAGAGCTTGAAGGCTCTTGTAACGAGCTCATCATCAACCTCATCGAGGGAAGCGTGGCACAGATCCAGCAGTTCAGTCAGCTCAATTTTTTGCTGCTTATCAAGTTCGAACACTTCGATCTGTTCGCGGATATCTGTATCCACTTTTGCCATATATAGTTGCACTTATTGGTTGATGTTAATCATAAACATTTGACTCCTGAAAACAGTTCATAACAGGTAAAATACAGAATTTCCAAAAAGACTCTGCATAATTCTATAACGAACTAAAATCTCATGATGATACCCAGCGAAAACCTTTCTGATTCTTTAATATCAATATTTTCGGGATTGATTAACTGCACAAACCGATATTCAAAAAATGGCTTTATATATGGTATGATGGATAGCTCTCCGCCAAAAAAGAGATTCCAGTAAAAATTCTCCTCATTAACACCCCTCAATCGATTAGGCTGCGATACAGAACGGGCTGTCCCAAATTCCGAACTGTCAACACCAAGGCCAACTCCTGCATACGGATTTACCAACCCTAAGTTTATACCGGCGAGGAGTGCAGCTCCGATATCAAAAGCAGATTTTTCTTCAAAAACATCTGTAACCAAACCGTTTACAGAGTAACTACTTTTCTTCGTTTCAGAGAAATAACTCCCATGAGCACGAATTTTCAGATCTGCAACAGGGGGTAAATTTACTAATCTGTACTCCAGTCTAAGTCCGTATCCGTGAGTGGGATCTTCACTGCGAATATCCAACCCGGCCCCAATTCCAATCTGTGCCAGACTACTTTCTGAAAAAGGCAGGATACTAAACGCCCCTATACATATAGCATAAACAACTGTTTTGAAATGATGCATTTTGTGACCCGGTTAAAAGATAAGCTTACTTGAAAATAATAAATAAAGAGAGAATACCGTCCGATTTATTCTATCACTACTATCGAACAGTAATAAATCAAAACTCAGTTCGATTACAAATTCTTTTAATTTGATCAAGCTGATGTCTCCTCTATTAAGGGCTCCGAGCGATAGCGAACATGTGAAAATAAAATTTTGAGGGCCGCCTGCGCCAAGGCTACAGAGGACAGTGGTATTTAGCGAACTTTACTATCTGCCAAAATCGTCTTCCACCCTAACAATATCATCCTCATCAGATGGATGTTCGGAGTCGGTATGCTGCCAGATTTCTGCGATGATTGCCCAATCTTCGAGACCGACCAGCCTGTGTCGCACCCCTTGAGCCAGGCGAATGGTATCCCCGAGATCTAACGTTTTTACAGGTGGCTGCTCGTCGGTTTTGCTTACTACAACACCCGCTTTGCCGTCAATAACTTTCCAAATTTCTGACCGCCGGTGATGGTATTGCCAGCTCAATCTTTTTTGAGGAGCTACCATCAGGAGTTTAGGACTCAGTTTTTCAAATTTCGAAAAGTCTTCAATATTCAACTCCGGAAAAAACTGAGCGATGAATGCTTCTGACTGCTCCTCATCTATAACAAAAAAGCCACCCCAGGGCCGGTTTTTATCAGAAGCTGCAATAGTGAAATTATTTTTATCGAGAACGGCCTTAGCTTTATTAAAAACTTCTTCTTTTGATGATACACGTTTGCTATCAGTCACTATACTATGTCTATTTACAATCTTCGGTTAATGGAATTGTAATCAAAAATGTTGTCCCCTGCTCCTTTTCACTGGAAACATCGATCACTCCATCATGAAGATCAACAAAATATTTAACGATCGCCAAACCAAGTCCTGT
>CAZHUP010000100.1:0-9643 GCA_964535495.1 uncultured Rhodohalobacter sp. | reverse complement strand
CTCATGAGTGTAATGAGCATTCGAATTGATGATGAGAAAAGAAAAAAACTAAAGGACATCTCTTCTATTCAGGGAAAAACTATGAGTAGCATCGTTGAATCCTTAATTGATGATTACATAAATGAATATGTGAATGAGATTGATAACAGATCAGAATTACAGGCGATCATGAAAGTATCTGAGCCTTCTTTTGATGAATGGGATAATGACGAAGATGAGGTCTATAATAACCTATAAAAAATGGGATATCGTATTAGTGCCTATTCCCCTCACCAACCTGCAAAACATCAAAAAGACCTGCCCTCGTTATTTCACCTGATCAATAAAACGCAGGTGAAGATATTGTGATAAAGTTTATCACCAGAAATGTTTCATCTTTTAGCAGAACCGAAGATTACATTATTCAAGAGTGGAAAGAGTCCGGTTTGCCTAAACCATCTATGACACGAATGAAATTCGCTACCATAGAAAAATCCATAGTTATCAAAAATATTGGCCGATTACATAAGGATGACTGCACTTCTTTAAAAGGTAAGTTGAATCATTTTTTTGCATAAAAATCTATCTGACTTCTGCCCTTTTCTCCGCCAGCCAGCTCAATATTGTAAATAGCAAAAAAAGCAGCATCGCCAGAGCTGTGGAATACGTGAACACCTCTACAGAATTCATCTCAACATTGCCGAGCAAGAGAGAACCGGAGGGGAGCAGTGTATCGGAAATAGCCCGAAAACCGGTACTTAGAGGTATTAAAATGAGAATCTTACTTCCAAACTGAGATGCCCGGTAGATTACCTCCGGGATATGTTCGGCTTGTGAAACCGCCAACCCAAATGAGAGAACAAAACCGATTGCGAAAGTAATCCCGTGAGCCCCTGCCCACATTTGCAGTATACCGCTGCCCGCCACAAACCACATCAATGAAAACCAGAAAATGGCGGCCGTTACAGTACTCAATAAGGCACCGGTGGTAAAAAACAGAATAATATATGTGCGGGAGTTCAAGTGCAGAGAGGTTTAGGTTCAATTCAGATGATCTCTTCGAGAAGAATAAAAATATCCCAGCAATCATCACAACAAAAAAACCTGTCGGGTCTATCTGCCTGTCGTTTTGTGAAGGTTTCAGTTTACAACTTATCTACTTCGCCGGAGTTGTTTCAGTTTTTAAATGTGACCAATCCTGGCTAATAAAATAGCGATATACCCTCAATGTTATATCTCCAACATCGTTAGTTTCGGTCAAGAATATTTTTCCCCTATGGATACTTACAATACTACCACCCATCTCTTATCGCTCTCACCCAAAAACTCACTTCCGGATGTAAGTAGTTCATCTATCTTATTTTCTTTCTCTTCTTTCGATAAACGGACACTGGGTAGATCCTGATAAACGGAAGAAACCTTCTCGCCATCATTTATACTATAAGCGGCAAAACCAACGCTCAGGATTTGCTCCTCAAAAAACAGACAGGTCTTTAATCCGAACGAAACATTTCACCCAGCCCGAAGTTTATGATAAAATGAGCGCAATCATATAATCATTTAGCTACGTATATCGGTTTGAAATCAAAGAGTTACGCATCCTTTCCACTTTGGAAAAAAGTTCTCTCAGTTGTTTTGGTTACACCTGTGGTACTCTTTCTATTCATCTTTTTACTGACACTTTTCGGTTTATTTGGTCCAGTACCGGACACCAAGGAGCTCAGCAAACTCGATCAGGATAACGCCACCGTTCTGATCTCATCTGATGGAGTTCAAATGGGTAGTTTCCGGGATCAAAACCGAATTCACATCTCACGGGATGAAGTCAGCCCCCACATGGTGGATGCTCTTCTTGCGATTGAAGATATCCGCTTCAGATCACACAGTGGAGTGGATTATCGCGCTCTGGCGCGTGTGTTTGTCAAAACCATTGTAATGGGACAAAATGCAGGCGGAGGCAGTACATTAACTCAGCAACTTGCTAAAAACCTCTACCCTCGTGAACACAGCCGCGGTTTTCTGCTTGTAACCGATAAGCTTCGCGAAATGATTATCGCCAGCAGAATCGAATCGGTCTATACCAAAGATGAAATACTGGAACTCTATCTCAACAACGTATCTTTTGGAGAAGACACCTTCGGTATTGAGATGGCATCCTATCGCTTTTACAGTAAATCAGCTGCTGAACTGGACCTGAATGAAGCGGCTACATTAGCCGGAATTCTGAAAGCAACAACTTACTACAATCCACATCGAAATCCGGAACGGGCTCAATCCAGAAGAAACCTGGTTCTGCTTCAGATGGAGAAATACGGTATGATTGAACAGGATCAAATTTCAGATTTGATCAATGAAGAGCTGTCGATTGCCTACGACCGATCGGCCGGAATACAGAACATCGCACCCTATTACAAAGTTCAGATTCGAAAGGAGCTGAAAAATATATTAGACACTCTGAAAACGAACCCTGAAATCGGGACCGACCTTTCAAACAGCGGATTGGCCATTCACACCTCTCTGGATACACGTTTACAGCGAGCTGCCGAAGATGCCGTGAAAAATCAGATGAAACAGTTGCAGGCAATCTTTGATCGTGAAATAGAGAATCGGCCAATTTTTGGTGAAGATGATCCGGAGGTGCTGCGGGTGTGGTTCCGGAGTGAGTCGTATAAACGATTAAAAGCTGAGGGAATTTCTGAAGATGAAATTCAGGAGATCCTACACGAGCCGCTGCCATCACTTCTCTACACGTGGGACGGTTATCGGGAGATGGAGATCTCCCCTTATGATGAAATCCGATATTATCTCTCTTTTTTAAACGCCGGGTTTTATGCCATTCATCCAGAAACAGGACATGTTTTGGCATGGGTGGGTGGAATTGACTATCGCCACTTTCCATACGATCAAGTGCTGGCTAACCGTCAACCCGGCTCAGCCTTTAAGCCTATTCTATACGCGGCCGCCATAGAATCGGGCAGAACACCCTGCGACTACCAACGAAATATTCTGGCGCAATATGCTGATTATGATGACTGGACTCCTCAAAACAACAACCAGGAGTATGGCGGTCGATACTCCCTGCAGGCTGCACTGGCGCAATCAGTCAATACTGTGGCCGTACAGCTCGCAACCGAAACCGGTATTGAACCGATCAGATCGACTGCCCGGAATATGGGTATCAATTCTTCGCTTCCAGACGGACCCTCTGTAGCGCTGGGTACTGCAGAGATGTCCCTGATGGAGCTGACTACAGCCTACACCGCATTTTTAAACGAAGGCAAACCGGTTGAACCGATCTTCATCACCAAAATATATTCAGATAAGGGTGAACTTATTTTCAATGCCGGAGATGAACTCCCGGCTACCAATCAGATCCAATTACCCGTATCAGGGGATTTGGAAATTAAAAACCCATTCTCTTCTCTTCCAACGAATGGAATAACAAAAGAGACAGCAGCCACATTGGTGGCCATGCTTCAGAAAACCGTTAATGAAGGCACAGGTTCTCCATTACGCACTCGTTTTCAGATCAGACATGCACTGGGCGGTAAAACAGGGACAACTCAGAATTTTACCGATGGCTGGTTTGTGGGATTCACTCCGGATCTTGTATTTGGAACCCGGGTTGGCGGATGGAATCATCGCGTGAGATTTCGCGAATATCCAGCCTATGCATCACAGACAGCACTACCCATTGCCGGAACCTTTTTACAAAACCTGGAGCGTTACGACGATCTTCATCCTCAGTCGAACACATTTCAACCTTCTCAGATCAACACTCCGTATTCACTTGAGTGCAGTGACACCCGAAATGACCGGATTACCGATCGAATTCGTGATTTCTTCACTGGTCAAAGCAGCGATGAGCCCCGTGTGATTGGCGAAACGGAAAAAGAGGATGAGAAAAAAGGAAACATCTTTAAAAGAATTGGCAGAAAGCTGGGCATCGCAAACGATGATGATAATTGAACTACTATTTGTAAATGGCTGCCCAGTCACATTTCTTCTTCAAGGTGTGTTCACTCCAGGAAGATATTCATCGAAATAATTTTCCGTTTCTCAATCCACCATTTATCTATGCGGGTAAATCGGTTTGAATCTCAACCACTCGCTGACGTTTTCTCAGCGGTTGGAATAAGGGTAAGAGTGTTGACACTTTACAAACTCTCGTTGTAAATGATTTCGATATTGGATAGAAATAAGACACATTAGTTTGGTAAGTACCTAATCGATCTCCCGTGAATTGATTCATACCGCTATTTGTTTATTGAAGTAAATCAAAAAATAGATTCCTATGGATAACAGGCCGGTAGTCATTACCGATTTCACAAATCTAGCAAATCAGAAATGGCAAATCGTCAACGATGAAGTGATGGGTGGATTGTCGGATAGCAGTTTCCAGATCAATTCCGGGGGAAATGCAGTTTTTCTTGGTGATATTTCACTCAAAAACAACGGGGGATTTGCTTCGGTTAGAAATCAGGAGCGAATCAATCTACTTGGATTTAAGCAAATACGACTGACTATTAAAGGGGATGGAAAAAGGTACAGTTTCAGGCTTAAATCCAAATCAGACAAAACAAATACCCAATATTGGTACGAACACAGATTTGATACCAAAGCAAATAGCTGGGAAGAGATTTTACTCCCTTTAAATGATTTTCAAGCAACTTACAGAGGAGAAAGGCCGACTGACGCCCCAAAGTTAGACACAGAAAATATCTCTCACTTCGGGTTTCTCATCAGTGATAAACAGAGCGGTGAGTTTCGTTTAGAGATCAAAAAAATTGAAGCTGTTTCGTAAACTTACCACTCCGGGCAATGACTCAGTACAAATTGAAGCGAATGGTTGAAAGTACCTGCCATCTGTCTACACTTCTGGAAGCATTCTCAGATCGAACTGTAAATGTTGGTGGTTCGTCAGGAAGGGGTGTATAATCATATTCTGCGTAATCATATACCGAAGATACTTCATCCCAAAACTTGTACTGTGCAGCAAATTCAAGCTGAATACCGGGCGACAAAGCAATCCCTGTTCCAAATGAAAATATACTGCGATCATCGGTACCGTTTTCAAACTTACTTGGCAAGAAACTGTATCCTCCGCGTACTGTAAGCCCGTCATTTACCTGATACTGTACTCCCCCCCTTAAATTCCACACAGATCTGAAGTTATTCTCAATAAACTCATTTTCTGTTATTTCGTCTTCAAAAAGGGAACCATCATTAAAATCTATACGGGTTCCGGCATAATTCACATATTCTGCAGCGGCTGAGACCGACCATCCGTTCAGGTTATTCAATGAAAAACCGAGGGACGTTCTTGACGGCATCTCAACGTAGTAGGTAAATTCACTGTTCAGTTCATCTTCAAAAGTAACACCGTTATCAAAGGTTGTTTGAATGTTTGCATCAAAAATCTCTTCAACCTCCATTCTTGTACCCAGCGTATAGCTTGCTCCTACATTCAAAACTTCATTCAATCTATAGATAAGTCCTGCACGAAGTTTTATTCCCGTATAAGTGCTTCGAATTCGATCCTGTAACAAGATATTATCTATATCAGTATCTCCGGTACCATCGTCATTTGTATCAATGAAGTCGCTGTCATATTCATTAAAATTATCAACTTCCTGAAAAAGACGATCATAGGTATATCGTCCATTCAATACTCCCAGGCTTACTCCAACCATCAAATTTTCCTGAAACTCAGTAGCAGCAAAGAAACTGTACTCCCCACCATAACCGGTTTCATAAATTTCACCTTGCTGACGAATTCCTAAATAATCTCCAAAATCCGGGAATCCAATTCGAAAAATAGACTCGTCCCAGTCTTCAAATTCATCCCCGTAATCTATCGCAAAAGTATTGAATGCAATATCGGCATAAGTAGAGCCCGGGGTTTTAAACTGATCGGTAATTGTTGTCTGCTCGTTTCTTCCTCTGAAGCCAAGGGCTCTGTTAAAAACAGTATGCTGATTATACCCGGCACCGACCACCAAACTTCCCTGAGCGGTTGGAAAAGAGTAGACGAATCCTGCATTTGATAAGTTAAACTGATTATCGCTTAAAGACCTTGAACTGTTCACGAACTGTGCTGATTCATTCACATTGGTATATGCCAATCCAAACTGTCCAAAACTTTGATTATAGAGAGCTGCTGAAGCGGGGTTATCAAGAAACGAACCAAATCCACCGGCGTATGCCGTTCCGGGCATTACTATTGTTATTGGATCCATTGCAATCCCTTGATCACTAAACATATTTGCCTGATTGCTGTAAAGGAGTGAATTTAATGGATTGGAATTCTGTCCCGGTGATTGACTTAATCCGACAATAAAAACCAATACGAATGTTAAAGCCGAAACTATAGCATTTTTAAGCATACTTCTCCTGTAGATTTTGAATACCGGTGAAAATTAAAAGCCGGGTGTCCCGCACCCGGCTGTAATTAATTTCTATTATTTGATGACGATGAGCGGTTTCTAGATGAGTTCCCGCTGCTGGATCTATTATTTGACGATGATCGATTTACTGTACCGCTGCTCGAACGGTTATTGCTTGAAGAACGATTTACAGTTGAACGGGATGTATTGCTGCTTCTGGTTCTGTTCACTGTAGATGATGAAGATCGGTTACTGTTAGTAACTCCTTCTATAGCAGCATTGCCTAAAGCACGTCCCACAGATCTGAAAAATCCGGATGAGTTGCTTTGGCTTCTGTTGACATTTCCTATTCGGTTTGCAGGTGAACTCAATCGGTTTCTTACTGTAGCATTTTCAGTTCTTCTGTCTACTGCAGATTGATTAACTGTTCTGTTAACTACAACAGCTCTTCGGTTTATTGATGTATTAGTACCAACATTTACACGATTTCCTTCAGATCTTGGCTCAACAGTGGTAGTTGTCCGACTTGATGTAGAACCTACTACAGCAGCTTGTTGACGGTTTTCATTAGACCGGTTCCGATTTGTACTGGTTCCGCTTGAACGGTCAGAAGAATTACTTCTGTTTACGGTTCCACTGCTGCGATTGTTTGAATTTGATCGATTTCTGTTAACTGATCCGCTGCTATTATTGTTATTCGATCGATTTCGGTTTACAGTACCTGACGATCGATCTGTATTTGTTCTTGACCGATTAACTGTAGATCTGCTATTAGTTCTGGTTGTAGCATTGGAACGTATTGTGCTGGCAGATCGGGTCCGATTTACAGTACTGGTGTTTCTGTTAACCTGAGAAGATCTGGCGTTACTCCGTATGGCGCTTCTGTTGTTCTGAACTGTTGCAGTTCTGTTTCGTACTACATTGCCTCTGGTAGCCAACCCAGTACTACGCGGGCCATAATCTCTTCGTACAGTTCTTGTATTATACACAACTATAGGTCGTCCATAATAACCGCTATATCCCCAATATCCACTGTAGTAACCGCCATAGTATGAATATGGACCATAATGGAATCGATATGGGTCATGGTAAGCCCATCCAAAACCTATACTGAAATGAGGTCGAAAAAATCTGGCAGCAAAATAACTGTGCCCATAATATGCCGGGCCATAATATCTATAGAAAGGAGGCGTGTACCACGAGCTGAAATGGTAAGGATAGTAGTGGTGGTGGTGTACGGAACTAAATGATCTGCGCACATATCTGTCATGTGCTAAATCAATTCCGTAATTCATATACCATTCTTTGGCTTCATAATCTTTAAAATAGTACTCTTCGGCATCATCCCAGCCATCCTCATAGCCAACAACATAGTCCTCTTCGTTCACTATCTGACCTGCTCTCTGCTCAACAGGTGCAGTGCGATCCGGAGCTGGTTGAGTGGAAGCCGGATAATAGCCTCGATCTGGTTGAACAGTCTTCACCTGTGTGTAGCAACCGGACATAAATAGTCCTGATGCAATTAAAATCGCGAGATATTGTAGTTTAGATTTCATATCGGCCTCCCAGCTTATTAACAGTTCTGTACCTTCAACAGTAAAAATACACAACAGGTTTCTAACATTGTATCACATATCCATGTGAGTAAATGTAAAATTCTTAACTTTTTGAGCTTTTAACTTAATATCATTTCAAAACTCAAAACTGTCTCTAATTATAACGATATACAGAATAGGGTGTTGCAGGAAAAGGTAACAAAATCCATCAAACAAAATAAGGTCTAAAGAACTACCAGACAATCACTTAGTTGTGTTAGACTTATGAATGCTAAGAAATCCTATAAATAATAATCTTTAGATCTCTCCTCTCAGCGATTTGGCGATCACTTCCGCTTTTGAGTTAACATGAAGTTTTTTATAGATATTGCGAATGTGAGCCCTCACCGTATCAATCGATATATCGAATCTGTCGGCTATCATTTTATAGCTGAGTCCGTCAACCAGGCCATTTACAATATCCTGTTCGCGGGCCGTGAGGTTTGATTCCGGTTTCTTCTTGGCCTGAGTGGTATTGAAATGCTGAATTACCTTACGCGCTATCTGTGGCGACATTGGCGCCCCCCCTTTTGCAAGATCCTCAACCGCCTGCTTAATTTCAGGGAGCGATGTGTGCTTGAGGAGATACCCTGATGCACCTGCTTTAAGTGAATCAAATATTTTATGAGAATCATGATAAACAGTAAGCATGATGATGTCTATATTGGGATAATCCTGTTTAATAATTCCTATACCCTCAATTCCCGACATGCCGGGTAGTTGTATATCCATAAGTAAAATATCCGGCAGCTCTTTTTCTTTCAGATAGTCAAGCATCTCCTCTACCGAGTCGACCGCCACGCGGCAGCTTATACCATCCTGCATATCAAGATAGCGTTGAATAAGGTTTCTGATTTTTACATTGTCTTCTACAATTCCAACTTTAATCATAACTGCTCCGCTTTTAATGGTTAATCACGATACGTGGCCGGATGCCATTACTGTAAATCCATTACTATTTTCAATATTGAGGTCTGCACCAATTCGGTCAGCTCTCATCTGCATATTCCTTAGGCCCTGCCCCGACTTTCTTAACTTATCAGAACCCGTTCCATTGTCTTCTACCTTTAGATTAAATCTGTTACCATCGAACGAAAACCGTATTTGAGCTCGAGTCGCATTTGAATGTTTGATAATGTTGTTCACTGCCTCTTTAAATATCAAATAGATATTCTCTTTTGCCTGAACCGGTAGTTTTTCATCCATTTTCAGATCATCAAAATGATAAATCACCTCACAGCGATTATTGCTGAATACTTGATTTACATAATCCTGCATTCGGTCAGTCAGATCACCTGCAGTATCATTTCGCGCATCGATAGACCATACAATATCATCCAGGCTGGTTACGATTTTACGACTCTGTTCTCCAAGCTGCTTCAGTGTATCTCGCATCTCATTGCTGATCTCACCAGCCTGTAAAAAATCGGTCTGAAGAGCCAATTCAGTCAGAGATGAGCCTACATCGTCGTGTAGATCACTGGCTATCTGAACCCTCATTTTTTCAATTTCAACCTGCTTGCTTACTCTATTATAGTGAATAATAAAAAGAATCAATCCTGTAAACGACGCCGTTGCCAACAGGATAAACCACCACTGAAAATAGAAAGGTGGCAAGACAGTGAAAGCAAACTCAAGGGTTTTCACACTCTCTGCTCCATCTGCATTGTAAGCCCTGACCTG
>CAZHUP010000099.1:0-9656 GCA_964535495.1 uncultured Rhodohalobacter sp. | reverse complement strand
ATAAGTTTTTTCAGTTTATCAAAGAAAAACTACTTAAAAGTGATCAAGTAAAAATCGATCAGTTTGAACGAATTAATTTTTCTTACGAAGTATAGCTTAAAACCTAAATAATGGCTTCGAGTTAGCTAGCAATGCAAACTAAGCGGACACGTTTACGTTTAATTGCTTGCGTTCAATGACTTAGCCTCGTTACTTATTTGCCACGCCATCAACCCTCACCCCGCCACTCAATCAAATAAAATGAATAGACTCAAATATCTAAGCTGTATAACCCTGATATCAATTATAATGTGGGGATGCGGTACACAAGATCAGCAGGAGTACAAAGTGGAAATTGTCGCATACGACTATGCGTTCCAGGCACCGGATGAACTGCCCTCGGGGTGGATTACTTTTGTTTTAAACAATGAGCAAGCTCATGAAATTCATGAGATAAGTTTTGCCCGTATTCCGGAAGGAATTACATACAGTGAATATTTAAGTGAATATATCGGAGCCTGGGAAATTTTACTGGAAGAGTATCAGGCCGGTGAATTTGAACGCTCCGGTATTTCGGCACGCGTCAATGAACTGCTGCCCGAGTGGGCTGATGGTGTGGAGTATGTGAACGCCAGGGGATTGGTTTCTCCGGGAAGGTCAGCCGAAAAAACGGTGTACCTGGCTCCGGGACTTTATGCTTTGGATTGCTGGGTTAAAACGGAGGAGGGCATTATTCATATCTCAGGAGGCATGACCCGACCGCTCACTATCACGGACGAATCCGCCAACAGCCCTGAACCCTCAGTTGAGAACAGCATCACACTGAATGAACAAACAATCGACGTTGATTGGGATACTGAAACCGGTTTCCACTCTTTTGCCGTGTGGATGGAAGCAGACTCTGAAGGGAATCCGGCTCATAATAACATTCATCTGATCAAGCTGGAGGAAAACACCGACCTGGATGAAGTAAACAGCTGGATGGATTGGTACAGAGTTGGAGGCCTCAGAGCTCCCGCACCTGCAGATTTCCTTGGGGGTGTTAGCACCTACGATGCTGTTCCCGGTGAAAGTGCCACTTACTTCTCTTTGGAAATTGATGAACCCGGAGAATATGCCTGGATTGTTCAGGTGCCTGAAGGTGAGCAGCTCTGGAAGACGTTCAGCGTTGAATAAGAAGGATTTGGAAAATGAGTTGAACCTTTCTAATCTCCTGGCTTTATACAAGTCTATGAATTTGTAGCGGTTTACAATAGCTTTGTGTGTCCCTTTTGTCACAGCGAGGTGTGCCATCGGTTAAACCGCTGATCTTATAGCACTCTTTCAATCAGTCAGTTCACCTGCTTATCAACCGGTAGATAATCTAAAGCTGTCCGGTTTGGCAAGACCCTATCTTCAATGATTAATCCGGCCCGAATGGGACCATAGAAGAAAAGATGGCCGTCGGTTGTGTCGTTTTTCTGCTATTACCGGAATTTAACCAAAGCAGTGCAGTCGTATAAACTCATAAATAACAGGCTGAAATTGCAAATGATAGTATAAACAGATATTCTGCGACAGACAGGGGTGAGTTCTTTCTTATCATTTTATGATTTGTGCAGAGCGGTTAATATCGATCTGCTGTTTCGGCACCTCTTAAAGATTACAGAATAGCCGGCAGTTTTGAATTGACTTTATACTTTACTTAGGATTTAGATATTATATCAACATGTCTAAGATCCAATGTCGCCAGTATCTATTGATGAGTTGTATCATAAGGTCAACTTCTATGTAACTCTATCTTTTTAGTATGAAAAAAATACTCTTTTTTTGGAAAGAATTAGGGGCAACCTTCTGGTTTCTTCCGGTACTGATTATAAGTTTTTCTGTTCTATTGGCATTCTCCCTGGTGTATTTAGATAACTCAATTGCTATTACAAGAGAAGGCTGGATTCGCTTTTTTTTAGTAGAAAGCGCTGATTCTGCACGCAGCATATTGTCGACCATCTCCAGTGCAATGATGGGAGTGGCAGGAACTGTTTTTTCCATTACACTGGTAGTTTTGACACTTGCATCCTCACAATTCGGTCCGAGGCTTATCAAAAACTTCATGTATGTTCGGCTCAACCAGGTAGTGTTGGGTTTATACATCTCAACCTATCTCTACTGCCTGCTTGTTTTAAATTCAATATCAGGAAGTAACGGCTATACCTTCATACCTTCCATATCCATACTTGTGGCAATCATAGCTGCCGTAGTAAATATCATTCTACTAATTATTTTTATCCACCAGATCGCTATTAGCATTCAGGCAGATAAAGTGGTCTCTGATATTTCAGAATCTGTGTTTAAACAAGTAAAAAAACTGTTCCCTGAAAAAATAGGAGAGGAGAAAGAGAATGAAGAAAATGTTGATACTACTGCTGTTATTGCAGGCTATCAAAACCGGACTTCTATAAAATCACCCAAAAGCGGCTATCTTCAGTATTTAGATGGAGAAAGTTTGATAAAAATCATCACCAAGCATGATGCACTACTTGAGTTGTACTACAGGCCCGGTAAGCACTTGGTGGAAGATGCAGAAATAGGGTTGCTTTATTCAAATGACAAGTGGGAAAAACAAGAGTTTAAAAAGATTTTCAATCCATTTGTAATTGGAAAAACTAAAACATCTCAACAAGACCTTGAATACTCTATCCATCAAATGGTAGAAATTGCAGCACGTGCACTCTCTACCGGAGTGAATGACCCATATACAGCCATAACATGTATTGACAACCTTACGTCGATCTTGTGCTATTTGGCAGAAGCGAAATTCCCGGCAAAATATCGATATGATGAAGAGGGAAACCTCAGAATTATTGCTGATGTATTAGACTTTGAGGGTATTTTAGATACCGCTTTCAACCAAATTCGGCAGTTTTCTGAAGATAGCCCGGCCGTCATTATAAGGATGATGGAAGCATTGACGACCATTCATGAATTTACAAGTAAGGAAAGCCACAAAATCGCAGTTATCAAACATGCCGAAATGGTTTTAAGCAGTGGCAAGCAAAATATGGAAGAACAGAATGACATTGATGACCTTACTGAAAGAGCTGCAAAGATTTTACACAGATGAAAAGCCACCACACCAATAATGTATAATGTAATGCGGGCTTAACATTTAATTTAGAGTAAACAGACTTCTTATGGTCTTTGTGATGATAGGAAAGAGAACTATTCAGAAGCTCTGTACTAAGCTCATACTGACCGTCAAACCATTTCTAAACCGGTAATACAGTATTCTATATAACAAACGGTGGCACTTCTCGGGTTTTCGACTCAACGTGAACTTGGCCGATTTACACCAGTTCAAAATTTGTTGACTTATGGAAATCCCAAGTTTTAATTACATTATCTGCTATAAAAGTCAAACCGGGTAAACCGCAGACCATTAGCCACGAAAAAAATTACAAGTATGAGTAACACATATCTAAAGATACTGATTCTCTTTTTTGCTTCTAGTCTATTCGTCATATCGTTCAGCTCTTGCGATACAGATGATACCGATCCTGTTGGATCACAAGATTGGCTGACAGGCGATACTCAACAGAAATTGGAGACCATTACTGATCATCTTCGAGGGTTTGATATGGCAATGGTGGAGACCGGATATAGATATTCTGAGCTCTACTGGGCCGGATATGATTCAAATTGGGATTACGCCCGCTATCAAATCGAAAAAATCGCCCTGGCCCTGGACAGGGGACTTGAAAGAAGGCCTGCTCGTGCTGAATCTGCAGATCCGTTTATAAACCACGCTATTCCGGAGATGGAGAATGCTATTCAGTCGGAAGACCCCGATCTGTTTCAAAGGGAGTTCGAAAATTTTACTCAATCCTGCAACGCCTGTCATGCAGCAGAACAGGTACCGCACTTTAACGTAAAAGAACCTGAGACAAGACTGAGTCCTATTCGCACAGAGTAGTAATTACTGTCTGAAATTTGGGCAAAGATATGAAACTCGCCACCGCCAATGGATAGTTATTTTATCAAACAAAGTGATGAGAAATGAAGAATTTGAGCAGGGTGTTTGTAATACTGGCGGCACTTTTCTGGGGCCTTTCGGGCGGAATTGGCGGGATTCTAATAGGTGACGGCTGGGATGCGTTCGTGGTCTCTTTCTATCGGGGCGCGATAGGGCTGTTGTTTGTACTCGCCTGGCTGATGCTGCGCCCAAAGGATAGTGGTTTGGCCAGTAGCCGATTATGGTTCTGGTCGGTGGTTGCCGGACTGGGTGTAGCCGGTAACTTCGCATTCTATTTTGTGAGTATTGAGGAGGGTAGCGTTGCAGTAGCGGCCACGTTGATGTACTCTGCACCTGTATTTGTTTATCTCGTCTCCTTCACACTCAGGCTGGAAAAATCATCACCAATCAAATGGGCCGCGATCGCCGTGGTATTGGTTGGTATTGTATTGCTTACACAGATTTATGACATCGATGCGAGCGGTGTGACTCTTATAGGTGTGGGCGCCGGGTTACTTGCAGGAATATCCTATACAGTATTTATTTTCGGCTTTAAGTACGCGGCACCCCATGGTAGTCCACAGGCGATATTGTCAATCGCGTTTGCGGTGCTTGTCGCCATTCTAATCTGGCCCAGTGGTGCCGATCAAGTTGTTGCAGTTCTAGGTACTTCAGATTGGCTGCTATTTGCAGTATTGGGCGTGCTTGGCGCTGGATTGTCTTTCATTCTCTATATCGTAGGGCTGAAGAATACCGCTCCGGCAGTCGCATCTATTGTGGCAATGGTCGAGCCGGTCACCGCGTCTCTCTTTGGTGTCTTGATTTTGAATGAAAACCTGGTGGGTCTGCAAATCTTAGGGATGGGCCTGATATTAATAACAGTTACTTCACTTAGCGTAAATTTGAGCGGTCGAGGGTCTCAAGTAAATGCTGAGTAGTCCGGGATCTGGATATCACTTGATTGAAGAACGATTTTTGAAAACCGGGGCTATAAAAAAAGCAGCTCTGCTATCAACAGAACTGCTTGGGATACTACAAATTATAAATGCATCTCTACATTACATTTATAAGCTTTTTGACTATTGTGGTTCTACTACGGTGTTGGCATCGAATATAGCTGCGGATTGAGCTAAAATTCTGCCGTTAAGTGTTGCACTTGTATTCATTGTAATACCGGTTTTAGAGAGGATTATTCCCTCAAAATGTGAACCCGTATCCATTGTTGCTTCACCGGCTACTTGCCAAATGATATTCTGGGCTTGAGCACCACCACTAAGGATGATATTCACATCAGAACTCATTGTTAAATTTTGGTCAATCTGCAAAATCCAGACGTCATTTTCGTCACCTTCAAAAGTTACGTCGTCATTAATCAGAACTGTATTGCTCCACTTGTACAGGCCGGGCGATAAAGTTTCGCCGCCAATTTCTCCGGTATACAGTTCAACGAAATCGGGGGATGTTCGTCCAGCGGCATCATCATAAGCAGTTTCCATATTCTCAACGGCTGTTGTAAGGTTTGCCGGTGTAGGATCGGCCATATCAGCGGCATAGATTCTTCCGTTTACCTGCTCAGATGTTGAATATCCTGTTTCAGCTGTTTGAGAAAAGCCGGTTATAAAGCTTTCGGCCGCCGGGCTTAAACCCAAATCGCCTGTGAAAGCTGATGTAGGATTGTTATTAATAGCCGATTTTGCAAGAACTACATAGTTGCTTGATGTTCCGAGATCTACAGATTCCAGTTGATCAGCACTACCTCCGGTTGTGAAACTCCACTCATAATCACTTTCAAGCGCAACACCTGAAGAACTACTGGCACCGGTTGAAACGGTTGCTGTGTATTCAGTCTGTGCAGCTAAAACATTTTCGGGAGTGAATGTAGCCGTGGTACCTGAATAATCTACACTACCATTGATGGTTGTTGATCCCTGCTGCAGAGTAATCGATGAATTATTAATGGTTGTCGCATCCATCGCCTGATCAAAGACGATTTCCAGGACCTTATTACGCACTACATCATCTTCATTATTGGAAGGACTTGTAGAAAAAACAATGGGTGCATCTGGATCGATATCAGGATCTGTGCTGCTACTGTCGCACCCTATCATAGATGCTGCTAGAAATAGTGTGGCCATCAAAGTGGCACTAATAAAATAATTTGCTTTCATAAATTTTGGGTTACTAACTCATTGGGATTCTGTGATATAATTAACACACCAACAATGTATAAATGCACATAGCAAGAAGTGTTACAAAGGGATGTGTGAGAGTTGCATGTATTACTGAATCTGAACGGCATGACTGATTCAGATGTATGATCATTCGGCAAGCGAAGAATTTCCCGGTACTCATGCGATACAGGATATCATGTAATCGGCAGGTGTTAGCGGCAAGACATATATAACAGCTCCCACTATACGACTGCCTTTAAAGGGTGCTATGGCCGATTCTGCCAGTTTAAAAAATATTGGCTAAAGAGCATTTTATCTTGTCGGTCGTATACTCTTCAATTCAGTTTTAGCACAGAACCCCATCCCATTATCATGTGCATTTGATTTTTCTGCAGGGAGAAATGCGTGAATTATGTAACTGTTCCCACAACTGTGTAACGCTTTACTATATCAACAACCATACTTTTTAGTAGGAATAATTGGGTAATAGAAGTTTAGTGTTACTAAAACCATATAAAAAAGTATGACAATCAGACAAAAATTAGAAAAGTTAGCAACTGAAAAAAGTGACCCTTGTGTTACTATTTCGATGAATACTCACAGAACTCATCCTGACAACGAACAGGATATAGTTCAGTTAAAAAATCTTTTAAAAGAAGCCAAAGAAAGGGTCATAGAGGAATTTGGAAAAAGACCTGTTTCGTCGCTTCTGGAGCGTTTTTCAGAAATTGAAGACGAAATAGATGTGAATTATAATCTGGACAGTTTACACGTATATCTATCCAACGATACGAAAGAGATAATAAAATCGGCCTGGCCTATAAACGAAACCGGTGTACATATATCAGATACATTTAATATTCACTCTTTGATAAAATCATACAATAGAAGTGAAGAGTATTTTATTCTATTACTGTCGCAAAGCAGTGTAAACCTTTTCAACACAATCAATGATGTTATTGTAGAAGAGGTTGTGAATGAAGACTTCCCTATTTCGGAAAACAGACAGTACAGTTCTAATCCGGAAAGAGTCAGCGATTCAAAACGCATGGACGATTTGGTTCGTGAGTATTTGAATAAAATAGACAAGGCCGTTGTAAAAATGCATAGCGAGACGGGACTGAATTGTGTTGTGATTTGTACGGAAGACAACTACAGCCGTTTGATGCAGGTTGCCGACAATCCGTCAATTTATATCGGTTATGCGAGCATTGACTACAACGATACTGAAAAACATACCATTGCGGCACAAGGGTGGGAATTAGTTGAGGATTTACAACAAAAACGCAGAACAGAGGCGATCGAAGAGATAAAAGAAGCCGTTGGACAAGATGCAGTTCTGACCGATCTGCAGGAGATATTTCAGGCATCCATTGATGGTCGCGGTGATCTGTTAATTGTCCATCAGGACTTTTCTCAACCCGTTCTCATGACCGGTGATAGAACGTTTGAACTGACGGATGACAGAACCGAAGAGGATGCCATAGACGATATCACAAGTAACATTGCATGGGCAGTATTATCTAAAGGAGGGAGAGTGTTTTTTACCGGGCAGGACGAAATTAAAGAGCTTGGAAATATTGTGCTGAAGACGAGATACTAAACCACTCATTTCTAAACTTTACCAAGCAGATAAATAAAAGAGAGTCAACAACCAAAACAAACAGCAATGTTTGAAGATGAATTTTCAGAACTCAACTAAAAATAATGGATCAAGGCATTATTATAGTTTTGCTAATTCTTAGTGTAACAGTAATCATGCTGGTACTCGATGTCGTTCGCATTGACATTGTTGCCATTGGCTGTATGCTGGCACTGGGCTGGACAGGCATTTTGGATCCGCAGGAGATGTTTTCCGGGTTTTCGAGCAATGCCGTTATAGCTATGCTGAGCGTAATGATATTGGGACGCGGTATTGCTCGAACCGGTATCATGGATGAATTTTCAAAATTTATTATCAGTAAAGCTGGAACCGGCAAGCGGAAACTGGTAGGCTTACTTTCTCTATCCGCAGGTTTTCTGTCAGGTTTAATTCAAAACATTGGCGCTGCTGCACTTTTTTTGCCCGGAATCCTGCAGGTTTCGCGCCGTACAAAAATCCCAGCATCATCACTTATTATGCCAATAGGGTTTGCTGCCATACTAGGGGGCACCCTTACCATGGTTGGCTCGGGTCCGCTCATTTTGGTGAACGACCTGTTAAGAAATGATGGGCATGAGGCCTACAACTTATTTAGCGTAACCCCTGTTGGTATTGTGCTTCTCTTGTCGGGCATAGGTTATTTCTTGCTGTTCGGAAATAAAGTTTTACCTAAGGAGAAAGGTGAGGACACAGAAAAAACCGAGCAGGAAAAGCTGGTTGAGAAGCTTGATTTACCACACAACATCACGCTGTTGACCGTACCCGGTGAAAGTTCATTGGCTGGTAAAACAACAGAAGAGGCAGGCTTATGGGAAAAGTACAATGTTAACCTACTAGGTGTCGGAAAAGGGGATGATGTAGTTTACGCCCCCTGGCGTGAAAACAAGTTTGAGAATGGGCAAACGCTTGCCGTATTGGGTTCTGCTGAGGACACGGAGCAGTTTTCAAAAGACTATCAGCTTGAGGATCTCTCTGCGTCAGACAATTTCTCAGATGACTTCAACCCCAATATCAGCGGTTTTGCAGAGGTAATTATTCCTCCGGGTTCAAAACTTGTCGGAAAATGTATACGAGAATACTCCCTCAGAAAACGCTTCGCTGTTGAGCCGGTAATACTATTCAATAAAGGAGAAAGAGTAGAGGGAGATTTTTCTGATGTGGAAATCTGCACGGGTGATACCTTGATTGTTTACGGCAGGTGGGGCAAAATAAAGGATGTGAAAGAAAGCACTGATTTTGTTGTCATTACCGGGTTTGAAGTAGATAATAAAGATAAATCAAAAACCTGGCCGGCAGTAGGCTGCTTTGTATTTGCCATTACTCTGGCAATGGTTGGTTTTCCTATTTCAATGGCATTTTTAACCGGAGCTCTTTGCATGGTTCTTACCCGTGTGCTTGATATCGGAGAGGCCTACGAAGCCATTGAATGGAAAGTAGTTTTTCTGTTGGCGGGATTAATTCCATTGGGTGTGGCTATGCAAAAAACAGGTACGGCTACGTTCCTTGCCGAATCCATTATGAGTGTAGTTATCGATTTACATCTTGTTTTTTTCATTCTGATGATAGGTGTTTTGTCAACTGTTTTTTCACTTTTTATGTCGAATGTCGGGGCAATTGTAGTGTTGGCTCCGCTGGTGACAGGTATGGCAAGTATTGCCGGTATTGACCCCAGACCATTAGTACTGATGGCAGCCGTTTGTGCCGCAAACTCCTTTATTCTGCCTACGCACCAGGTGAATGCTTTCCTCATGTCGTCGGGCGGTTACCGCAATGCCGATTATTTAAAGGCCGGGAGTGGAATGACAATCCTGTTTCTGACAGTCACGGTTTCAATGTTCTATTTTTTCATCATTTAATTAACAAAATCAAACAATCA
>CAZHUP010000098.1:0-9659 GCA_964535495.1 uncultured Rhodohalobacter sp. | reverse complement strand
ACATCACTCAGATCATCCGTTTCCTGAAATTGCACCGCTGTGGGATAAGAGGTATACCTCGGTCCCGGTACATTGTATTTCCTGATGAGATCTTTTGTAGTCTGCATTATCTATTCTTTTGAAGCTTCGCCCCTCAAGATCCATAACTATTATGAATTCTTGGGGAATATCAGCCTGCGTCTCTTTAAAAGTCTTTTTTACGAAATACGTTAAGCCCAATCCACATCGGAACACTCAGCCAAACCAATAGCATGGCGCCGGCTGTTGTAATACCCATTGCTGTTCCAAAAAATCGATTAAAAACAGCGCCGGTATATCCCATCAGAGCAGAGACATCAAACTCCAGCATTACCATTATACGAGCCAGGTCTATCGGGTTCAGCATGGAAACCGCAATCACAAACTGTTCAAGAGGATAGTTGCCAAACATGAATACGAGCAGAAGTACCAATCCATCATAAAGTATGGCCAGGAAAAGCCAGATTACGATTGTAAATCCAAACCCTTTAATTCGATCTTCATAAAAGAGCAGGCCGAATACAAATCCAAGCGAAACAAAAATCAGAGTTAAGGCACCGCCTAATCCAAGCACCATTGCAGAAGCTGTTCCGTCTATCAATAAAATTCCGTGATAAGCCAGTGGCAGCATCGAGCCGATGATAAAAGCCGCCATCAGTGGAGTAGCAATTCCCAAAAACAGTCCCCAGTAGAGCACCCGCCTGTTTATTGGCTGTGTTAACAGAAGTTCAACAAACTCTCTGGACTGATAGATGTAAAGAATTCCGTAAATCATCCCAACAAGCGGAATAAACAGAAGCATTACATTACTGAGACTCAGCAGTGTTTCCGGGCCGCCGCCGCCGAACCTGAGCAGTGTATCAGTCAGGATTAAGAAGATAAGTCCGTAACCTATCACCCATTTTCCTCGCAACAGGCTTTGCCACTCATTTTTGACGATGTGTAATAATAAACTCATGCCGCCACCTCTGTTGTATCTGAATCCATCATTCCGGCAATCGCCGCTTCAAGACGCTCTTCGTTGCTCTCTTTTAACAGATCATCCATCGAACCGTAGTAGCGGATTTTACCATCCAGAATAAAGATCACGTGATCTACCAGCTGTTCCATCTCACTCATAATATGAGAAGTAATAATCACCGTTTTTCCGTCTTCCTTTTCCGCTTTCACCCTCTGTTTGAACTTATGGCTTGAACGCGGATCGAGCCCGGCTGTAGGCTCATCAAAAAATAGTATCTCAGGATTGAACATCATGGCCAGTGTAGCACCAACCTTTTGCCGGTTTCCGCCAGATAGTGTTCTCAACTGTTTTTCTAATTCCGGTCGCAGGTTGAATTGATCAATCAGATCCTGCTCATAAACAGGATCCTGTTCGCGAAGCCCTTTAATGAAATCGAGAAGCTCCTGAACTCTCATATTTTCAGGATAACGTGCTACCTGAGGCATATACCCGATATCACGCCTATACAATCCGTCACTATCCAGGGGATTACCATTCACTTTTATAGTACCGGAATCTGCTTTAACCAAACCCAGAATTGTTTTAATCAGGGTAGTTTTTCCCGCTCCATTTGGCCCAACTATACCGGTTGCCTGGCCTTTTGGGATCTTCAAGCTCATTCCTTTAAGCACAGAGAGATCGCCGAAGTTCTTTTTTACATCTTCAATTTCAATCATCGTTTTATTCGATCCATTTTTGGTTTTTCGTCAAACAGGGTCTTTGGAGTCAAAACCGGCACAATTCGCTCAGCTGTATCAAGCAGTCTTATAAACATACTCCTTAACAAAATGAGCGATTCCGGTTGTCTTTCTATAATCACTGAAAAAAGGCTAACCGGCCTGTAGGGAACATCCCCGATACCGTCTCTATCCAGATCATACCCCTCGTAATTGCTCCAATAGTTCCCCTCGAACACATTGTTATTTCTCGGACTGTCGGTCCGAACATCGAAACTGTTTTCAATAAAATTATTCTCTGTAAACCGATTTCGGGCGCTGTTTGATTTGATATTTACCGCCCAGCCATTTAACTCTATGTCATTTCGGTGAATGTGCACATTATTGGTTCCTTCTGAATATATGGCCACCGTATTTCGGATAAATCGATTTCCTTCAATTTTACTGTCGTTTATATCTTTAAGAAGCAGACCATACGCGGATGTTCCCCAATTGTGCTCAAACAGATTATCCATCATATCTACGTTGTCGGAATACATTACGGCAACACCGGCGCCATTTCTCTTAAACGTATTTTGATAATATTTACCGCCATCCGAAAACATGTAGTGGAGTCCATAGCGATTGTTGTTATTGCTGGTGTTTCCGTAAATCTCAGCATCATCAACAAATTCCAGGTAAATCCCGTCGCGCATACCGGTTACATAGTTATCAGAAATCCTGGGATTCTTTACACTCCACAGGTGTATCCCATTTCCTGAAGATGCTTCCCTCGTATCATATGCCTCTACGCGATTATTGCTCACAACACCACGCACCGTCTCAGCCAGATATATACCGAAAAAGACGTTATCCAGATGGTTGTTTTCTATTCTAAAATCAGCCGATCCTTCGATCATAATAGCGGCATAATCGCGCACATAACTCCGGCCGCTATTTTTAATATCAAACCCCCGAACTGTAACATTATCGGCCTTTATCACAATAATAAAGCCTTCACCTTCCCCGTCAATCACCGGGCGATCTATTCCTTCCAGAGTTAATGGTTTGTCAATACCGATATTATGTTCACGATATTCACCCGGCATTACCTCAATGTGCCCGCCGGGCTCAACCATGGAAATAGCCTCCTGAATTGATGTAACCGGTCCGTCAGGACTCACTTTTATTTGAGCTGAGGCCTGAACCGTAAGCCCCAGTGCTGCAATTAAAATTAAAAGATTTGTTTTCAGATACTTCATTATTACCTCATTCACCGGCGCATTTCCTGGCCTGATCCGTTGTTACTCAGCCATTCCTGTTCTACCAAATTTATTACCGCATCATAATCGATAACTTCACCGCCATACTCTTCTTTCATCTCTTCTGCTGTTTGTCTGTCTGCATATGATGAGAGAAATAGCCCCATTGGGCTTCTAAGAGTTTCGCTATGCAAATAAACAGCACTTTCTGCCTCCAGCCATTCATCTCTGTCGTGAAAATCGGGTACCCATCTTGAATGAATGTTTTCAGGATCCTGATTTGTAATATCATACGCCGCCATACACTCAATCGAATCAAATTTAAACGACCTTCCTTGATTGTTGAGAACCTGTGACGCAAATTCTGCATCTGTTACAATCATTCTGCAATATGCGCACTCATCACTGCCATACTGAATAGGTTGAGGCCTTGGCTCACCACAAGCCATTAAAATCAGTATCGAGATAAATGTTGTTATAACTAATGATCCACCTCTCATATTCTCACCTCAGTTTTTATTTCATCGCGGTATGCGCGGCTGATCCATTTAGGTCCCACTCTTCATCTACAAGGTCAAGAACTTCATCCCAGGTTAGAAAATCACCTGGATAGGCATCGTAGATATAAGTTTTCATCCTTTCATTGGATCTATCTACTGCCGTAAGATTTAGTCCATTGGGGCTGGGACGAAGAGAGCTTTTAAGATATACGAGTTCATCAACCGGGAGGTATTTCTGTCCGTGTGCGAAATCCACGATCTCTATCCGTTCAATCTCACCTTGATTTTCCATTTCCAGATAGAAACCAGCTATACACTCTACTGACATAAATTTGTGAACGGTGCCGTCATTCATGGTAATTTTACCACCATAGCGAACGGTTTCGATCACTTCGTTCGTAAAACTGCACATATCCGACCCGTAGTCTATATCTACAGAGTTGGTATAGAGCAACACGTCATTCTGTTTCTCGGTTGATTCTGTACAGCCCCCCAGCAGTAACAGAACCATCACCATAGAGGTGATTAAATATTTATGATCCATTGTTTTTTTCTATTTTTTGAATTTTTCGATCCACACCACTCCGGACGCCATTATGAAAGACAATCCTATGAAGATTGAACCGGTATAGGGCCAGGAGCAGGCGTTAATATTTAGTAGTTGTTTACATCCAATAAGTGGGGGCTGATAACTCATGCCCGGCACTTTAATTGGGGCATCCGGATTTAGGTTGTGTCCGTAATCATAACCCCATAAATAGAAATCGACCAGTCCGACAATTCCTAAAATAACCATTAATATCAACCATACGACTACAAGTTTTAAGCTGCCAACAACAGCTGCAAGGAGCCCAAATGCAATTAAAAATCCAATAACCCACGGCATAATGTCAAACTCGGGAAAATCCTCTTTGTGAATTTCAGACATTCCAATGTAGTGATTTAATGTATTAATGCTTTGTAGGTCGTGCCTATTGTGACCTTTAACATCATCAATATGAATGTACATGCCAATCCCTTCCGGATATTGTGGAGCCGTCATATTGATTGTCCAAAATGGCATTGAGTAGAGCCCGCCTAACAATAGGGCGGCTATTGCCATTAAAATTTTTGATTTTAATTCCATTACAGAGAGCTTAAATGTTTTGTTTAGTTCATGATTGGGTTTGACATTTCTGCCAAACCCTGTCATCAACTAACTGTTTATAATCCCGAGTCCGGCTACTAACCGAACTCGGTTATGGATCATAAGTCCCGATATTTCCTCGGGACGAGGGGATCGTTAGTTCGTACCTGTTTTCCAGGTTAACTCTACATCAGAATCTGCTTCAGACACGCGGATGTATCCTTGCATCTCCTGGTGAAGAGCCGAACAGAAAGCTGTACAGTAGAACGGGTAGATACCTGTTCTTGTAGGCGTCCATGAAATTGTTTTGGTTTGTCCCGGTGCAACCAATATTTCTGAATTTTGTGCACCTTTTATAGCAATACCGTGTACCACATCCCACTCCTGCTCAAGGTTAGTAAGATGTACGTAAACTGTATCTCCCAGTTTAATACCTTCGATATTATCAGGACGGAAGTGGCTTCGAGTAGAGCCCATGTATACATGAACGTTATTGCCTCTTCTTTCCACTCTGTTGTCTGCAATTCGCAATAATGCATCGGGATGGTCATTCTCTTCCATCTCGTAAATCTGAGCTACATTATCCACGATCTTACTTGCACGAATTGCCTGCGCATAGTGAGGTTCGCCAATAGTTGGGAAGTCAAGCAGCAGTTCCATTCTGTCTCCCGAAATATCATACAGCTGAGCCGGGTGATTCTGTTTTGGACCTGTTGGCAGGTAACGGTCTTTGGCCGTTTTTGTCAATCCAACCATATACTGAGCATCCGGATTTCTGGTATCTCCGCCTGTAATCATCAAGTGACCGATGGAGTAGTAAGAGTCGATTCTGTCAACCACTTCAAACGTTTCCAAAGACCATTTTACAATCTCAGATGAGATATAAACAGACGTATAAGCATATCCTCTGCCATCAAACTCTGTATGCAGCGGGCCTAACCCCGGATTCTCTACTTCACCAATAATTGTGGCGTCATAGTTCAATACCGGAATTCCGTCAATGATTTCATCATATTCCTGATTTTCAATTGCTTCCAGCATTCTCGAAAATGAGTGAACAGGTATGATTGTAGCCAGTTTACCACCACCTACGATGTACTCTCCTGTCGGGTCAATATCTACTCCGTGAGGTGATTTTGGAGTTGGCAGATAGTAGATAAAGTTCTCATCTATTTCTCGTGTATCCAGTACCAATACTTCATCACCAACCGTTGAAACAGCATAGCCCTGCTTTCCTTCATAATAGTTATGATAGTACTCAGCATCCATTGTTCTGCCGTGACCTTCCCGTACAAGCTCTGACGCTTTTTTCCAGTTAATTGCAGCGATAAAGTCCTTGTCATTTCTGGAAGCGTTCACTTCAAGCATTGTGTGAGCCTCTTCCGTGTTGTATGTGGTAAAGAACACCCAATCACTGGATGGGCCTTTACCGGCACGACCTAAATCGTAGTTATATGGTGGAACTACTACCTGGAAATCCAGATTCATCCGACCGGTTTCACTATCTATATCTACAAATGTAAGTGCACCGCGGAATTCATCACTATAGCTATCAATAGGCACATCCAGATCTTTTTCGTAAGGAATACTGAAACGCGTAGCACCAATTACATACTCTGTATTTGATGTAACAAATGATGATGCGTGGTTACCGCCTGTGTTTGGCAGTTCCAGTATCTCTTTTGTTTCAAATGTTTCTAGATCAATACGGGCAATACGAGGTGTATTATTGGCATTGATAAAGATCCATCGTCCGTCTGCATCTCCGTCTGTTTGAGAAATATGAGGGTGATGAGAGTCATCCCATGGAATAAACCCGTAGCTTGTTTCGAATAAAGGCTTGGTCTCTTCCGAGTAACCGTAGCCTGTTTCCGGATCTTGAGAAAATACCGGAATCACTTTCAGCAATCGCGATGAGGGTAGCCCCCAAACGCTTAACTGACCGCTGTACCCACCGGAAAAGAAGCCGTAAAACTCATCATGCTCACCCGGAGCTACATATACTTTTTGTGCAGCGTCTCCGCTGTCTAACATTCGTTGGTCTGAAGGACAACCCGTAAACAGAAATGCAGCAAACACTACAAATCCCGCCCCGATAATGAGTCCTTTCAACCCGTTATTTTTCTTTTTGCTCATGGTATTAGTTGTTTTGTTTGATAGAGGAGTTATTGGTTAATTGTTGTTAGTGTAATCTCTTAAAAACTCTACAATAGCTTTTGCATCGTCTTCAGATACATTCTGAAACGGCATTACTGACATATATTCCTGGACTAGCTTCTGTCCCTCAGGATGGTTTCTTGCCATTCCTCCCGGATTCAAAATCATATTCATTACGAATTCCGGGCTGCGTCTTTCCATCACATCACCTAAAGCAGGCCCTACCATGCGTCCCTCCATGTTGTGACACATTTCACACTTCATTTCGTAAATATCCCGGCCTCTTACAACCAGATCCTCGTCGGGCTCTTCACTCAAGTTTACCCGTTCCGTGATGGGGCCTATGCCATGCTCTAGTTCAAATTCGGATAAACCCTCTTCCTGAGTATCGGGGGCATCTGATCTTTGCTGTGACTCTTCACCTGAACAGGCTGTAAATATAAAAGTGAACGCAATTAGTAATGTTAATATCGATTTCATCTTTATTTAATCTTATTTTAGTTAAAAGACAATTATATCCTTAATTATGGGAAATTTTTTTAGGTGTTTTCTAAATCAAAGAATTTCTCGAAACCACCTTTTGCCGTAAGTCTTAGATTCTCTTCCCTTCCTTTAATTGCAAGTTGACTAATGCTTGTGCTTTCCATCATCTGCTTGATCTTATCACGGGTTTCTGCCCATTGTTCGTGAAACGGACATGGTTTTTCAACCCCGCAACCCGGAAGCCCCAGTGCACACTCTGTAAAAAGTCCCGGCCCATCAATTGCTATCACAATATCCATAAAGGTGATATCTTCACCGGACTTTTTTAAACGAACACCGCCATTGGGTCCCTTAAACGACTCCAAAAGATTGTCGGCTGTGAGTTGCTGTAATATCTTTGTCAAAAAATGAAAAGATATTTCAAGATCATCACTCATCTTCCTAATCGGAATGTAATCCTGGCTTGATCGAGATGCAAGGTAAAGTGAAGCGCGCAAGCCGTATATGCAAGATTTAGATAGCAGCATTATGATCCATAAAGTAATTAAGAGTATTTAATCTTAAATTACGGCGGGGCAACTTCTTTGTCAAGTTATTTCGGAAGTTTGTGTCCGAAATAATAAAAAAAGCCTGACACTCAGCATTGAGATGTCAGGCTTAATTATTCAAAATCAGGATTTTAGTTCGTTGCAGCTCTGCTTATTTGATTACCAAAAAACAGTGCATTTGCGAAAAGTTTATCCGTTCCGTACCAAAATGCTCTGAAGTTAGGGTTATCTACAAATCCAATCACTCGGCCTGAACCATAACTGCTAACTATGATCGAAGCTGTATCCTTGATTAACTCTTTGTTTTCATCAGAAATGTAACCACTCACCAACGGTTCACTTGTCAAGTAAAGAGGTGAAGCAGCCTGATTATCAGGAATCTGAAGAAATGTGGTGCTGTTTCTGAAGATGTGCATGCTATCATTTCGATAACCAAAAAGCAGTGGATTGGTTATATCTAAATTAGCCTCAAAAATTGATCCTCCGATAACTTGCGCACCGCGAGTAGCAGACAGATCTTCGTATGCAACTCTTCTGCTGTCAGCAGGCTCTCGCTCCACTCGTTCGGCGTTGAGCAACCCTTCACTTACAGCCCAGTTTATAGCACTTCTTTGCACAATTAACGGTTCACTTGTCAAGTAAAGAGGTGAAGCAGCCTGATTATCAGGAATCTGAAGAAATGTGGTGCTGTTTCTGAAGATGTGCATGCTATCATTTCGATAACCAAAAAGCAGTGGATTGGTTATATCTAAATTAGCCTCAAAAATTGATCCTCCGATAACTTGCGCACCGCGAGTAGCAGACAGATCTTCGTATGCAACTCTTCTGCTGTCAGCAGGCTCTCGCTCCACTCGTTCGGCGTTAAGCAACCCTTCACTTACAGCCCAGTTTATAGCACTTCTTTGCACAATTAATGTACCCCCATCGCGCACCCACGATTTAATATCTGCCTTGGCACTTTCGCTAAGATCACCGTAACCACCATTTACCATAATCAAGCGATTGTATCGACTTAAATCGGTACGGGCTACTCTATCTTTTTCAAGAATGGTGATCGGCATCTTATACCTTTGATCGAGCTGATGCCAAATTTCACCTACTTCCAGGTTACTGACGCCGCTGCCGGCCAGAATCGCCATACTCGGCTTCTCCAGCGAATTGATATTTGGGCTACCCAAATCTACCCCGCCGGCCGATAAACCGGTTCGCAAGTTGTAAACGTCCACTCCATCTTCTTGTGTGATTTTCTGCAGCGCTCTAAAAATATCCGCTTCATCTACATCCTGAATACCTAGTGGAATTAAAATTGTACCGTAATTGAACTCCTTCACTCCGGTAGATACAACCGATTGAAATGTTTGAAACGCCGCTTGTGTGCGAACTCCCATATTTTGTAAGCGATAAAGAGCTCTTGGAGCGTAATACTCATCCCACTCAAACGCATACGCGTAATTGCTTCTGCCGCCTACCAGCTGTCCGGCCGGAATCTCAGGTGATTCTACCCTGTCGCCCATCAAATTGCTGCTGAATTGACGATTCGTAAGCTCTCCATGTGGTAAATTAAAGGCAGATGTGAGCGTCCATGTAGATACATCATAAAAAAGGCTGTCTGTAAACTCTGTACGCTTTTCAAACATTGCCTCAATAAACTTGTACTCGGTTTGCTCCATCGGTATTACCCAGGCTTTACCTCTTTCAAACTGCTGACCGTCAACTTCTAGATTTTGTGCCAGTTCATACAGTTCAACGTTGTGATGACTCATGAGGTCGGCAAAGTGGTAGTTCTTCCCGGAATCGTACCTGTCTCCAACAACCAGCGCTTTTACTGAACTTCGGGAAGCTTCCTGCTGAACTTCTCTGTAAAACTCTCTCATGTTGTCGTGCAACTCCATCCGAAGCCCGTTAGATG
>CAZHUP010000097.1:0-9794 GCA_964535495.1 uncultured Rhodohalobacter sp. | reverse complement strand
ATAGACGGCACAAATACACGTAACAAAGGTGCTGAACTAATGCTCTATGCAATACTGAATCAAGTTGAAAAGCAGCAACCGGCTGCCGAAGTATTTTTCAATACATACTTTGGCGATGTGAAAGATGTTCATACAAGTATTCAATTCAAAAAAAGAGCAGTTCTGTTTTCTCAATACCCCGATGTTATTTTAAAGAAACTTGGAATAAAGTCAACCTACTTTTCAATCTTTCATCCTAACCGTGAAATAGACGTGCTTTTCGATGCGAGTGGTTTTCGATTCGGAGATCAATGGAATCACTCAGATTATTATATAGAAAGAATGAATAATTACTACAGTGAGCTTAAGAGAAGTGGTTGCAAGATTATTTTTCTACCACAAGCCCTTGGCCCTTTTGAAAAAAAAAATGCCAAGGAAAGTGCAAAAATTATAAGCCGGTTTGCAGATAGAATCTATGCTCGTGAAGTAATTTCAAAACAGTACCTGATGAACGCTGGTGCAGATATTGACAAAGTATTTGTTACAACTGATTTTTCGAATTTGGTAGATGGCGAATATAAGGGTAAGCTTAATTTAGAAAATTCAATCTGCCTTATACCAAATTACAAAATGGTTGTAAAAACATCTTTAAGTGAAGAAGAGCTGATTTCATTTTACATAAATGTTATAAATCATATTCAAAGTAAAGAAAAATCCATAATTTTATTGAATCATGAGGGTGAACAGGACAGAGTGTTGTGTTCTAAGATAAAGGAAAAGATGGAGAGCAAAGTTGATATAGTAGATAATTTAAATGCAAAAGAGATTAAGGGAGTGATTGGAAATTGCTATGCCGTCATATCATCTCGATATCACGGTGTTGCAAGTTCACTAAGCCAATCCGTTCCTTGTTTGGCTACGAGCTGGAGTCATAAATATGAAATGCTATTTAAAGACTATGATTCAAGTGACTGTATTATTGACGTGAATGATAAAACTGAATCTGTTTTGTCAAAGGTTGACCATATCATTGATGAAAAAAATAACGCTAAAACCAGAGAGGGTTTGAGAAGGTCTGCCAGCAAACTCAAAAATCAGGTAGAAAATATGTGGGAAGACATTTGGGAGTTAATTCAGAGGTAACATTTTTATGAATGTTTTAAATATTTCTATGATCATACCGTTGGAAGGCCTCAAAAGAGAGAATGACATAATACTTAAGGTTCAGTCGTATTTAAGTGAGCAATATGGTTATAATTTCAAAGTAGCTAAGTCACTGCCATATGTTAATCCAGTTTTGGCAAAATTGAGTAAAAAGTGGAGTAAATATTTATTCTATCAGCACAAAAAACATATAAAGGTTAATGGCCAGGATGTTATGGTCTATCCTTGGTTTTTGTTGCCTACTTCAAATGTATGGATAAACTACTGGCTCATTCCGTTCAATTATCTCATGTGCAAGTATAAACTTTTTAAAGAACTGGATGAGTATGTTGGAGACATTGATCTCATCATTGCTCAGAATACCATACCAGATTCAATCCTTGCTTATTGGTTGTCGAAGAGGTATAGTGTGCCCTTTATTGTTAATGAAAGACAACAAGAAAATTTAGTCGATTTACAAAAGAAAATCCCTCTCTTAAAACAGGTTTTCAAAAAGGCAAAACGAATCCTGACTCCCAATCCATCTATTAGTAAACGATTGATAAAAGGGCGTAAAGTTGAATTAATTCCACATCCGGTTGAGTCGTACTTCTTTGATTATAAGGATGAGAGATCTTCTGATGGTGTACCAGAATTCATTACTGTCGCTCGGTTGCTTGATTGGAAAAATATTGACATGGTAATTATGGCACTCTCCCGGATGAAAAAGGAAGGATTTAATTTTATCTATAATATCGCTGGGGATGGACCTGAACGTGATAAATTGCAAGAATTGATACAAAAAGAAGGGCTTCAGAATAATGTGTCGTTAGTCGGATTTCTTAGCCATGATGAACTTCTTTCGTATTACAGAAAAGCTAATGTTTTTATTCTGCCCAGCTATCCCGAGACATTCGGTCGTGCATTCATAGAGGCCGCCGCCTCAGGTTGTTTAATTGTAGGACATAAAAAAACCGGAGTCGAAGGCCTCTTCACCCATAATGAAAGTGCTATTTTTGTTGACAAAGATACAATTGTAAACGAATTACGAGATTTTTTCGCATCATTTCAAAAGGGTTCTTTTTTATACATGGTAAACAATTCTAAAAAAATTGCAGAAAGCATGACATGGGAAAAAATAGGAAAACTGTATCACAACATTTTTACTGAAGCCGTTACTGAGTAATTGACTGATATAGACACATATCTCATCTATTTTACGCTACTTTTCTTAGTGATGTTATTATGCTATGTAGCGTCATTTAACAATAGTAATAGCAGATTCATCAAGTATCTTGGGAGGTCCAAAAATAACAGACTTAATATTTTTCATTTTATAGCATTATTGCTGATTTCAATTGTTGCTGGATTTAGATATCAAGTAGGTAATGATTGGATGGCATACAAGAGATACTACGATAGAATGATTAATTCTCTTGAAGTAAGATTTGATGAACAAACTATGGAGTATGGTTACTATGTGATAAATAAAATATTTTCACAGCTTGAATTGAGTCATGTTTTCGTTTTTTTTGTAGCTGCTTATCTTGGCTGGTATTTTGTTTTCAAAAGTGTGCCAGCCAGATTATTGCCATTGTCACTGTTTTTTTTATTTACTGATGAGCAATTTTTCCTATCCATGAATCTGGTACGACAGTTTATTGCGATGGGTATTTTTTTGTTTGCGCTCAGATATGTGACCAGTAGATCATTGTTTAAGTATATTCTTATGATTATGCTGGCCTCATTTTTTCATTACAGCGCGATTATTCTTCTGTTGGTTTATTTTTTACCATTTAAGAAAATGTATAATCAGTATGTATGGGCCGGCATTTTTATTGTGACTTTATTGTTGTCCGGAAATCAAACTTTAATCGAAAGTTTTCTTAACGCGTTATTTTATGTTACTGGACAATACGAACTTGCGGCCGTTTATCATACCTACTTTTTATCTGAATCATTTTTAAGAGGTGTAGATAGTGTTGGATTGGGTTTTTATTTCTCAGTAGTAATGAGCTTTGTGATCCTTTATTTTAGTAAAGAAATAATTGTTAAATATCCCAATTCAAAACAGTATTTCATTCTGTTTTTTATCGGAGTTGTAATTTTTAACATGTTTTACATGTTTATGATAATTGTTCGAATTAATAACTATTTTATGATCTTAAAATCTATATTACTTGCTTTAACTGTATATCATTTATGGAGTGGCAATGGTTTGAGAAAATCTTTAGGAATAGCAATAATGGTACTTTATATAGTATTGTTTATTGCATCGATGAGCAGATCTGCAAGAATGTGTTGTCCTTATCAGTTTGGTTTTTAATTAATAGTTCTTGTTCATGAAAGATAAATGTATCATAATTTTAGAGTATGGAATACCAAACTATAGAAGCTTTATTTTCGATTGGTTTAAAAGAAGGTTTAAAAAATTTGTAATTATACATTCTGGGGAAAGATTTAACCATAAAAACAATTACAAAGCTCATAAAGGCCTTAATTTAAGGTTGTTCAACGATATAAGCCTTTGTTTTTTCAATGTAATGAAAGTCAAAAATTTTGATTTTGTAATTTCTACATTAAATTTTCGAAAACCACATACTTGGTTGCCTTGGTTCATTTTCAGAAAAAAAAAGTGGATATTTTGGGGGCAAGGCCCTGGTAAATCTACAAATGGAGTAATTGGAAGTTTAAAAAAGTATATCATAAGTAATTCGCATGGATACGTAGTATATACACCGGAGGGAAAAAAAGAATTGGAAAATTTTGGTATTGAATCCACAAAGATATCTATTGCATATAATACTTTAAAAATCGAGAATTCAGAAATGACTTATGGCAAAGACTATTTACTATATGTTGGTAGAATCCAAGATAGGAAAGGTTTAGATAAGGTGCTTTATGCGTTAAAAAACACATCTATTAAATTTGTTGTTGTTGGAGAAGGTGGTGATTATGAATCTGAATTTAAGAATCTTGTATTATCATTAGGTTTAAGCAAGCAAGTTATTTTTAAAGGTGGTATTTATGAGGATCAAAAATTGAAATCACTATTTTCCAACTCAATTGCTTATATATCACCAGATCATGTTGGGTTAGGTGTAGTTCATGCATTTGCTTATGGTGTACCTGTAATTGTAGGTATGAATAATGATCACGCTCCTGAATTTTCATATTGCTCTAAAGAAAACTCATATATATACGAGAAAGATGATGATTTATCAGATGTAATTTATGAAGTGTTTGAAAATGAAAAAATCCGTATGGAAAAAAAGAAAAATGCCCTCAAAATGTATAAAGAAAAATTAGATCCAGATAATGTATTAAGTGCATTCGATTACCATTTTAATAAAGCATAAAAAAAGTGTTTCAAATTATTCAAGAACTCAAATCCGGTGACACAATTTTAGAAGAAGTCCCAGTTCCAAGAGTTGGCTCTGGAAAAGTCCTCATCAAAACTCACCGAAGTTTGGTTTCATTGGGTACCGAAAAAATGCTGGTAAATTTTGGGCAGGCCAAACTGTTAGACAAAGCTCGACAGCAACCCGAGCGGGTAAAGGAAGTCATCAATAAAATGAAAACAGACGGTGTGCGTCCTACTGTTGAAGCGGTGTTTAGAAAGTTGGGCACTCCACTGCCATTAGGCTATAGTCAGGCAGGTGAGGTTGTTGAGATTGGAAAAGGAGTTACCGGATTCAAGCCGGGAGACCGGGTGATTTCCAATGGCAATCACGCTGAATATGTAGCCGTGCCCACAAATTTAGTCGCCAAGATCCCGGAGGGTGTTTCATACGAAGAAGCATCGTTTACAGTGGTTGGAGCAATTGGTTTACAGGGCATCAGACTGATTCAGCCCACATTAGGAGAAACAGTGGCCGTTGTTGGTCTCGGACTTATCGGCCTGATTACCAGTCAGCTTTTAAAAGCCAACGGCTGCAGGGTTGTTGGATTCGATCTGGATGAAGACAAAATAAATAGGGCGAAAAGTTTTGGCATCACTGCGTTCAACTCCGGCAAGCAAGATCCGGTACAGTTCATAGAGGAGTTTACAGATCAGGTTGGTGCCGATGCGGTCATCATTACGGCAAGTACTCAATCTAATGAAGTGATTAAACAGGCTGCCAATATGAGTCGCAAGCGCGGGCGCATTGTGTTAGTGGGTGTTATTGGTCTGGATATAGACCGGGCAGATTTCTATGAGAAGGAGCTGACGTTTCAGGTGAGCTGTTCGTACGGCCCGGGACGGTATGATGAAGAATATGAACAGCGTGGAAATGATTACCCGCTGCCGTATGTGCGCTGGACAGAGAAGCGGAATTTTGAGGCGGTGTTGGAAGCGATTCGGAATGGTTCGTTGGATGTGAAGTCGCTCATCACGGAAAGGGTGAGGCTAGAGGACTATCTGGAAATTTATGGGGATATGAGTGGGGGCAAATCGATTGCATCCATTATTGAGTATCCGGTAGATGGAACCGCAGAGGGCGCAGAGAGCGCAGAGGAAAGTGTGTTGAAGAGAACGATTGAAATTCCTGCTACAGAACATAAAGGTGGGAAAGGCGTAATGGCAATTGTAGGGGCGGGGAATTTTACGCAGGCGATGATACTTCCCTCACTTAAAAAGGCAAGGGCGGAAATGAAGTATATTGTAAGTTCGGGCGGATTGTCTTCGACGACTCTGGCCAAGAAGTATAAGATTCCGAATAGCTCTACAGATTTGAGTTTGGTGTTGGAAGATGAAGATGTGAATGGCGTGGTGATCACTACGCAGCATAATCTGCACGCGGTAATGACCGTGCAGGCACTCAATGCCGGAAAGCAGGTGTTCGTGGAAAAACCGCTGGCCTTAAAACCGGAAGAGCTGGATGAGATTATTGCTGCCGTAAAGGAATCCGGAAATAAAGTAACGGTTGGATTTAATCGTCGGTTTTCACCTTATGTGGAAAAGATGAAATCACTGATCGGAGATCGACCCGGTCCCATGAATGTAATTGCTACCATGAATGCAGGATACATACCGCAAGACGTTTGGGTCCACGACCTGGAAGCCGGAGGCGGTCGAATTATTGGTGAAGCGTGCCATTATGTGGACCTGATCACATATCTGAGCAGCTCCAAAGTGGTGGAAATAAGTATGCAGGCGCTGGGTTCCGATCCGGAAGAAAATACGGATAATGCTTCCATTCATTTAAAGTATGAGAATGGTTCACTGGGAGTAATCAACTACTTTGCCAATGGGAATAAATCTTATTCTAAAGAGCGTGTGGAGCTCTACTATCAGGGCAAGAATCTGATTCTGGATAATTTCAGACGATTGGATGGATATGGTTTTAAAAAAGGTTTCGGGACGAAATTACTGAAGACAAAGCAGGATAAAGGTCATGCGAAGCAATTTGAGCTTTTGACAAAAAGGTGGCAGGAGGGATGTGAGCCATTGATACCGTTTGATGAGCTTGTGAATACGACAAAAGCTACCTTTGCTGCGATAGAGTCTTTAAAACAGAATAAACCCATAAAGATTTAACCCGGAGAGTTAACCGGGGAGGCGCAAAGGACGCTGAGTAAAGTTTATTGAACTTTGTGACCTTAGCGTATCAGTGGTAAACAAACATGAAGCAGAGGATATTCAGATACTATCACACTTTAAAGCACCTCAAGCCGATTCAAATACGGTATCAGTTGTGGTATAGACTGCGAAATAAATTCTTTCCGGTGAGCTATTTTGCGGATGTCAAAACACCTCCATTCCAAAAATTGAGATTAGTATCTTTTCCTGAGCAGTACACCCATTACTTCGGTAATCATCACTTCCGGTTTTTGAACTTGGAACAGAATTTCAAAAAGGAGGTCAACTGGAATTTTAGCGAGCATGGAAAACTATGGACCTATCACCTGAACTACTTCGATTATCTGCATCAATCAGATATGGACTGGGAGACAGGTAAAGAGCTTATCGACAATTATTTAAGCGGGGTTGGTGCACATAAGGATGGAATGGAGCCGTACCCCATCTCCCTGCGTACCATTAACTGGATCAAGTTTCTGGCTGTCCATAACCGCTATCCGAATGAAGTAGTGGATTCACTTTATGCCCAATATCTTGTACTACTCAAGAACCTGGAATATCATCTGCTCGGGAATCACCTTCTGGAAAATGGTTTATCACTTCTATTTGGAGCCGGCTTTTTCCGGGATAAGAAAATGACGCATCTTGCAAAAGAGATTCTAAAAAGGGAGTTGAGGGAACAAATTCTTGAGGACGGTAGCCATTTTGAACTTTCGCCCATGTACCATGTCATTATTTTGCAGAGAGCTTTGGATGGATACAATCTGCTGATTAACAATGATCACGGGCTTGAGGATATGCAGGAACTGCTGAAAGAAAAGATTCAAAAGATGGTCAACTGGCTCAAAGTGATGATGTTCAGCAATGGCGAAGTCCCGATGTATAATGATAGTACATCGGGGCAGGCTTTAGATCCGAAAACAATTCTGGACTATGCAGAAGATCTCGGTTTTACTCCTGAATCTATTGAACTTAGCGAGTCCGGATATCGAAAGTTTGAGTTGGGCGGTTTTGAACTGATTGCCGATGTGGGTAAAGTTGGCCCGGATTATCAGCCGGGACATGCTCATTGCGATATGCTTTCCTTTGTTTTGTACCATGAAGGGAAGCCGGTAATTGTCGATCGCGGGATCTCCACTTATGAGAAGAATGCTCTCCGGGAAGAGGAGAGAGGGACTGCTTCACATAACACGGTGATGATCAACGAGCAAGATCAATCGGATGTATGGGGTGGTTTTCGGGTTGGGAGAAGAGCGGTACCAGAAATTATAGAAGAAAGAGATAATGCCTTAGCGGCGTCACATACGGGCTACGATCATATCGGGTGTAAACATTATCGAAAATGGACAATTCAAAATGGTATAATTTTGATAGAAGACAGTGCAGAGGGTTCAGTGGATAAAGCAGAGGCCTTCTTTCATTTTCACCCGTCTGTGGATGTTCAGGAACCTGGGAATGGAACATTCCATACAGAAAATCTTATTTTGAAGCTCGAAGGTTACTTAACGGCTGAAATAGAATCCTATATGTTCTGTCTTGGTTTTAATAATACCACAAAATCAAAAAAACTTCGGGTGGTTTTTACCGATCAGTTGAAAATAACAATTATTGAAAAATCAGAATAATTAATCTGAATGAGAATACTTTTCATCACAGACAATTTCCCGCCTGAAGTAAATGCACCGGCCACAAGAACCTTTGAACATGCCAAAGAGTGGGTTGAGGCAGGAGTAGAGGTAACGATTATGACCTGTTTTCCCAATTTTCCCCAGGGAAAGATTTATGACGGTTACAAAAACAGGTTAAAGCAGGTTGAGGTTATTGAGGGGATGAGAGTGGTCCGGCTGTGGTCTTACATGTCGGCAAATCAAGGGTTCATGAAGCGGACACTTGACTATATGAGTTTTGCCTGGATGTCTTCTGTTTTCGGATTATTTGAAAAGGCGGATGTGATAATCGCTACGTCTCCGCAGTTCTTTACAACGTGGGCCGGCTGGTTTCTTTCAAAATTAAAAAGAAAACCATGGATTTTTGAACTGAGGGATTTATGGCCTGAGTCGATAGCTACAGTTGGGGCTATGAAAAAGTCGAGCAGAGCCTATCGAATACTTGAGAAAGTTGAACTTGGTCTTTACCGATCCTCAGATCTCGTGATTCCCAACACACCGGCATTTAAGAAAAACCTTGTATCTCGAGGTATAGATGAATCCAGGATGCACGTGATTGCAAACGGGGCGAATCTTGAACTATTTGATTCGAAAAGAACTAATGAAAAATTAAAGCAGGAGATTGGAATCAAAGAGGATTTTGTGGTTGGTTATATAGGTACGCACGGTATGGCTCACTCCCTCGATTTTATTATCAGATCCATTTCAGAAGCGAATTTTGAGAATATACACTTTCTGTTCATTGGCGACGGTGCAGAGAAGCAGAAGCTCAAAGAAATAGCTAAACAGGATGAACTTAAAAATGTCACGTTTTTGGATCCGATTCCAAAAGAACAGATCCCGGATTATCTGGCAATGACGGATGCCTCACTGGTACCACTGAAGAAATCGGATACGTTTAAGACTGTAATCCCTTCAAAGATTTTTGAAGCATGTGCGATGGGTAAACCGATTATTTTGGGTGTAGAAGGGCAGGCCAAAGAGATTATAGATGAGTTTGGTGCTGGGGTCAGTTTTGAACCGGAAAACAGTTCCGAGTTTGCGGATGCTGTGATTCGATTGGCGGGGGATAAGGAACTGTATCAAACACTGTCTGAGAATGCATTGAATCTGGCCAGGGCATATGACCGGAAGAAGCTGGCAAAAGAGATGTTGGATGTAATTCTGAAGAAAGCGAATAAATCATAACAATTAATTGTGAGCTATTGACTTTTGAATGTTTATTGATAACATCTCAAAAAGGATTGTTTGTCAACTAGTTTAAAAACCTTCTTGTATTAGTTTGATTGCGATTTAACCAATCTAAACCCAAAATCACATGAAGTTTATAAAAGTTAATAAAGTACTAAACAAGAAGTTTGCCTTGATAAACGGAATAAAATGTAACAGGTCAAGTCCCAAATTCTGTGTAAAAACAAAATTGGTTAGGCTGCCAGTTTAAA
>CAZHUP010000096.1:0-9875 GCA_964535495.1 uncultured Rhodohalobacter sp. | reverse complement strand
CTGAGTTGGAAGGGAAGTCAAATCGCTCAGCTCAATTTCGAACTGTGATTGCTTTTGTGGATGGGTCGAATGAGTATTTCTTTGAAGGAATTTGTCGCGGAAAAATCATTGATGAAAAAATAGGCGATAAAGGATTTGGCTACGACCCGGTCTTTATCCCTGAAGGATACGATCAAACCTTCGCCGAACTGAGCTCAGAAGAGAAGAACAAAATCAGCCACAGAGGCCTCGCTGTCCAAAAATTCATCGATTTTTTGCAAAAGTAGGCGGTTCACCGCAGAGACGCGATTAATCGCCACAGAAACACGGATTTGCACGGAAGCTTATAGAACAACTCTTTTGATCTCAATTTTCACTTTGCCAAAATTGAGTATCAATCCGACTTTGCAACCGGAGCACTTTAAGTAGTTGATGGTTTGAGCCAAATCTTCAGGTGGAATTCCATCTTTAGCTTTTACTTCGAGAATTACACTGTTAAATACGACAAAGTCTGCATAGAATTTATGTGGTAGTATGGCTTTTTTGTACTTAATCTCATATTTCTTCTCTCTCTCAAAGAAAATATCTTTGGTGTAAAATTCATACTCTAAAGCATCTTTGTATACAATCTCCAGGAAACCGTTGCCCAAATTCTTATGCACTTCAATTCCTGCTTTAATGATCTGATTGGTCTCTTCTTTAAATGGAAAATATTCCAGTTTAATTTTATCACTCATATCCTCTCCGTGTTATTCTGTGCTTCCGTGGCCATAATAAATTCATATTTAAAGTATGACACAGTTATTTATATGCCCTTACAATATTAGGGAAAGTGTTTGTTTAGATTAATGGTTGAGGTTGCCACGGAAGCACGGAAATTCACGGAAGATCAAAACAAAAAACTCTGCGAGAACAAAATTCTTGATGATTTGTTGTCAGACAAAATAGTATTTGAGCCTTCATGACGTCTGGTTTCTCGTAGATTCCCGCTGAGTTGTACGCAGAGTTGCCCAGATTGAACCTCTGAATTCTATCATGGCACTGTTCTTTCACTTTGAATCCAATCTTGATTTTCCTTTCTTTTACAGGTTCATAAAACAATCGGATTCATGGGATTTACTCTGCTCGACGGCATTATTATTGTTCTCTACCTGGTTGCTGTAGCAGTATTTGGCATCTGGTCAGCCGGGACACAAAAGTCATCCACCGACTATTTTCTCGGCGGACGTGAAATGCCGTGGTGGGCCATTCTCTTTTCTGTAGTTGCCACCGAAACCAGCACCCTCACCTTCATCAGTATTCCGGCAGTGGCTTATGGCGGAAACCTTCTGTTTTTACAGCTCACAATTGGATACATCCTGGGACGAATCATTGTGGCCATCTGGTTTCTTCCTGCCTATGTAAAAGGAGAGATGACAACCGCATACCAGTTCCTGGAAAAGCGGTTTGGTTCCGGAATGAGAAAAGCAGCCAGCTCCACATTTATCATCACGCGCCTTCTGGCCGACGGTGTCCGATTATTTGCTACAGCTATTCCATTGGCGATCATCTTCCGATTTGCCGGTGTGTTTGATGCATGGGGAGATGGGGCTATTTATTTACTGGCGATTTCGGTGATTGCAGTAATCACACTAATCTACACCTTCCTTGGCGGTATTAAAGCGGTAATCTGGATGGATGTGGTTCAGATGGTGGTTTACATCGGTGGTGCTCTGTTCGCTCTGCTTCTGATGATTGGTAAAATTGATGTCGGTTTTGCGGAGATCATGAGTACGCTGAGCAGTGATGGGAAATTTACCCTGTTTAACTGGGGTGGCGGACTCACCATTCAGGAGTTCCTGGCCGATCCGTATGTATTCTGGGTGGCTGTTTTCGGAGGCGCTGTTTTCTCCATTGCGTCCCACGGTACCGATCAGTTGATTGTTCAGCGTCTGCTGGCAACGGGAAATCTGAGATCCAGCCAGAAGGCACTGATTTGGAGTGGATTTGTTGCAGCTGCACAATTCGCTTTTTTCCTTTTTATCGGTTTGATGCTCTATGTTTTTTACAGCGGTGCTGACTTAGCCGAACTCGGGTTGAGAACCACAGATGAGATTTTTGCAAAATTCATCGTAGATCACATGCCGGTGGGGGTTGCGGGTCTTATCATTGCTTCGCTCTTTGCGGCCGCTATGAGCAGTCTCAGCTCATCATTGAACGCACTGGCATCATCTACTACCTACGATATTATAAAACCCATTTTTGGACAGGAGTGGGATCAGGAGAGAGAATTGTGGATTTCAAGACTGACTACAATTGTCTGGGGTTTCATTTTAACCGGCTCTGCATTCCTCTTTACCTGGCTTCAGCTGTCTGAGGGCGAACAGCCGGCGGTTGTTGAACTTGGATTGGGAATTGCATCCTACACCTATGGAGGACTATTGGGGATCTTCATGCTGGGACGTCTCTTTCCTCATCCGGACAAAACCGATGCGATGATCGGCTTTTTTACAGGACTGATCTCCCTGCTCTTTATGGTTGAAGGGGCACTCCAGCAATTTCTGCCGGGAGAACCGCTGACGATCGCATGGCCGCTCTACACACTGGTTGGCGGAGTGATTGTGATTGCCGTGGCAAATGCTTCTTTCTACTTGAGAAAATGGGTTAAGTAAGGATTCTAACTCCCAAATCTTGTATCTCAATTCTAAGACAACGAGATATACTTCACATTCTGAACACCGTCAAGCTTGCAGATTTCCTTAAACTCGTCTTTGGTGAGTTGCTTATCTACAATTACCGCAGTGATAGCATTTGTTCCCTTTCCGGCTCGTCCAAGACTCAGTGCGCCAATATTGATATTTTTAGCAGCAAGCGAGCCGGCTACAGATGCCAGCATTCCCGGTTTATCCTGGTTTTGATACATCAGAATATCCCCCTCTAAACGGAGCTCAATTCCATATCCGTCTATTTCTACGATTCGGTAATCGTTGGGACCAAAAACAGCCGCTGATAATTTTTTATATGGAGCATCTTCACCCAGTTCGATGGTAACCAGATCTTTATACATTTTGCCGTTGCTGCTGGTTGTTTCACGTATGTTCATCCCTCGCTCTTTTGCGAAATGTCTGGCATTTATCAGATTAAGAGATTCTGTTACATACTCCGAAAGCATTCCTTTCAGAATACCATCTGTGAGTATATCGGCATACTTTGATGAATCACCGGTATACTCGAAAGAGAAACTATTGGTGTTATCCGGCATGATTTGTCCGGTCACTTTTCCAAGCTTTTCGGCAAGCTCAATGTAGGGCTTAACCTCTTTGTTGGTTAAGAGTGAGATCGATTTTCCATTCAGGCTGCCCTTATAGTTTTTATTTTCAAGCGCATCAGTAATCTGTTGCGCTATTTGCACGGCTACCTTTTCCTGTGCCTCTTCGGTTGATGCACCTAAATGCGGTGTGCAGATGACAGCCGGATTTTCCAGAACTTTATAAATCTCAGGTGTTGGCGGTTCAGATGTGTACACATCTAAAGCCACTCCTGCAATTACTCCGCTCTCGATCAGTTTAGGCAGATCCTTCTCATTATAAATTCCACCACGGGCACAATTCACCAAACGCATTCCTTTTTTAATCTGAGCAGCATTTTCGAGGGAAATTAACCCACTTGTTTTATCCGTTAATGGAGTGTGTACTGAGAGGTAGTCAACTGTTGAAAGGAGTTCGTTTAGATCCATCAGTTCAACGCCCAGCGATCCGGCATGATCTTGTGTTGTGAAAGGATCATACGCGTATACATCCATTCCAAAAGCTTTCATTCGGTGTGCTACCTCAGAACCAATTTTTCCAAGTCCCACAATGCCGAGCTTTTTGCCGTGAACTTCGGTTCCCATAAAACTTTTTCGGTCCCAACCGCCGCTTTTTACACGTGCAACAGATTGAGGAATGTTTCGGGATAGCGCGAGAATCATCCCGCAAGTGTGTTCAGCAGTTGAAATGGTATTTCCATCCGGTGTATTCATCACAAGGATTCCCTTTGCAGTGGCAGCCGATATGTCAATATTATCAACCCCAACACCGGCTCGCCCTATGACCTTCAGCCTATCAGCATATTTCAGAAGATCTTTGGTGATGGTTGTGCCGCTTCTCAAAACAACGGCATCATACTTGCCGATCTCCTGCTTCAACTCTTCGTCTGTAAGTTTACCCGGGATATGAGTTTCAACTCCTCTCTCTTGAAAAACTTCAGCGCATGATGGATCTACATTGTCCAGAAGTAATACTTGATATGACATAAATTATTTATTGTACTTGATCAGATTCATATTCCAAGAATTCCGTTATAAGTGACTGAATCTCTTGTATCCCTTTGCCGGTTTCGGCTGAACAAGGGATAATTGGGACCTCTATATTCATTTCGGTCAAAACATCACGGACCTTTTTTTCTGATTGTGAGAGTTTGTTGGATGAAAGTTTATCCGATTTAGTAAGAAGAACAGCAAAAGGTTTCTGTTTGCTTGCCATCCAATAGAAAAACTCCATATCCAATCCGGTTGGATTGTGCCGGCAGTCTACCAGGTGCAGAATAAGTCTAAGCGTATTCCTTTGAAGCAAATACTGTTTGATGTCTTTCCCCCATCGTTCTCTCTCTTTTTTTGGAGCTTTTGCAAAGCCGAATCCGGGAAGATCCACCAGATAGAACTCCTCGTCAATCAGATAATAGTTCATCTGCTGAGTTTTTCCCGGAGTATTACTGGTACGGGCCAGTCTCTTTTTATTTGTGATTTTATTGATCAGGGAAGATTTACCGACATTGGATCGCCCGGCAAAACAGAATTCGGGCATGGACTCTTCAGGACACTCTCTGATTGATGGAGCACTGGTTATAAAAGTTGCTTTCTTGAAGGCCATTAAATAATTTCGTTTTCTTCTTTTTCTACGCCAAAATCGACTGGAACCGGATAGTTTCCGGTAAAACATGCGGTGCAGTAGTCGTGCTCTGACTCATTGGCATCCTTTACGGCTTCAACCAATCCATCTGCTGAAAGATAGCGGAGACTGTCTACACCGATCTCTTTGGCAATAGCTTCTACATCACGGTTGAATTTGTTAGCAATGAGCTCTTCGGGACTTGGGAAGTCCATTCCATAAAAACATGGATGAGTGATAGGTGGTGAGCTCACCAGAAAGTGAATTTCAAGCGGGTTCGCATCACGAATCATCTCTACCAGATACCTTGAAGTGGTACCGCGAACAATGGAATCATCCACAATGATAACAGGTCGTCCCTCAATTACACCTTTAACGGTGTTAAACTTTGTCCGGACTTTCTGCTCGCGTGATTTTTGACCCGGAGAAATAAATGTTCGTCCCACATAGTGATTTCGAATCAGGCCAATGTCGTACTTACAGTCGTAGCCCGCTTTTTGATTTTCATGAGCGTAACCAATGGCAGCTGTGTTACTAGAATCGGGAACAGATATTACAATCGGTCGGCGATCTTCAGGATTTGATTTTATAACCTCATCTAGAGGATGCTCCTTAGCAAGTTGTTTACCAAGGTTTCGACGGATTTTGTCCACCATCTCTCCAAAAATCTTACTGTCGGGTCGGGAGAAATAGACATATTCAAATATACACTGGCTGCTTTTTGTGCCGGCTTTGGGTTCGAGCCGTAATGATTTCGGCTTCTGTTTCTCAGTCGCATCCCGATCAATAACCAGAACTTCCCCTGGCTCTACATCCCTGAGATATTCAGCGCCAATAATGTCAAATGCACATGTTTCACTGGCTACAGTGTAGGCCCCATCAATCAAACCGAGAGCAAGCGGCCGAAAACCGTTTGGATCTCGCACGGCGATCAGTTTGTCGTCTGTCAGAATAACCAGGCAGTAAGCTCCCTCAATCTGGCTGAGAGCATCCATGATCTGATCCATCTGATTTTCCTCTCTGCTGTGAGAGATTAAGTGGAGAATCAGTTCGGTGTCGGATGTACTCTGAAAAAGAACGCCTTCATCTCGGAATCGCTCTCTGAGAGTACGGGCATTTGAGAGATTCCCATTGTGCCCTATAGCAAGATTTCCATTCCGGTAGTGAACCCGAAAAGGCTGAATATTTGCGGGGTTTTTTGAAGATCCACTCGTTGAATACCGGTTGTGACCGATTGCTGAACGTCCTTTCAGCTCATTTTTAAAAATTTTAGGGTCATCATAAACAGAAAGCACCAGCCCAAAGTCTTTGTGCATCGGCATGGAGTGCCGTTTTTTTTTCTCATCGAAATAGGTGGTTACAATTCCTGCCGACTCTTGTCCGCGGTGCTGCAATGCGTGAAGGCCGTAGTAGGTGAGAAGTGCAGCATCGTCATGGTCATAAATACCAAAAATGCCACAATAGTCATGAGGTTTATCGATCATGCCTGGGATTAAAATCAGGGGTTAACTTAAGTCTAAAAGATATGCATTTGATGAGTAAATAGCAGAGTGAATTATTGAGTGTCTTGCACCCCGAAAGCTTTAAAATCTACATACGATTCTGTAATCATATTCGTATTATTCACCTATGGAACGTATATCAGTTTTAAAATGGTCCAAATTTGCAATCCGTATCATTTTAGGCGGACTTCTGCTTTTTGCCGGATATCTGAAGGTGCAGGATAACTCTGCGCTATTCGAGTCGGTAGCATATATTACATGGCTCCCGCTCTTTTTTAAGTCTTTGGTAATTGATACTCTGCCCTGGATTGAGATTATCGTTGGCGGTTTGTTGATTTTTAATGTTTTTGAAAAAATCGTAAAACCGGCTGCTCTGTTGATCTATTTGAGTTTCTTTATTTTTGCTATCTACGGATTAGGTGCGGGGATTGAAGGGGATTGCGGATGCTTTGGGGATCCGGATGAGGCCACGATAATAGGAGCTTTACTTGGCAGTGAGTTTGGCTGGAAGATGATTATTCGAAACGGAATATTTCTCGCTATGGCAGCACTTCTTTTCGTTCCGAATCGAGAATTGGGATCTGGGCAAGACGGTGATCAGGACTTCTGATTCAACTTTACTTCTACAGGTTGCATGTCTATAGCTGTCGTCATGTCTGAGCTGAAAGTAAACCCATTTTCTATCAGTGCTTTTCTGCAGCTCTCCATTGCATGAGTACGAACTTTTCCGAGGCTCAATTCCTGATCTTTAGCATTTATCCAGAACAGGGCCTGAATCTCTACGAAGGCAGGATCAAAACCTTTTATACTCGTGCCGGCTCCCGGCTTTTTCAGAACACCTTTAGTATTAGTTACTGTGTTCAGGATGATTTTTAGTGCTGACTCAGCATCATCAGCGTAGTCGATGCCTACTGTAAAACTTCCTCTTCGAAGACCGTCAAGGGTATAGTTGTGTAGTGGTTTTGTGAAAAGTTGAGCACTTGGGACAAAAACATCGCAACCGTCGGCGGTGCGAAGATGAGTGTGGCGAAGGTGGATACTTTTTACACGCCCGGTAATATTGCCTGTCTCAATAACATCATTGGTATTAAAAGGGCGGCTGAAAGCAAGAAAAAATCCTGCCAGAAAATTCTCCCCAATGTCTTTAAATGCGAAGCCAAGCATGACGGCTGTGAGGCCGCCACCTGCAACAAGACTGGCAGCCAGCGTATTGTATCCAATCAGATTTAGGAATATGATAAAACCGATAAAAACAGCAATGCCCGTGATTAACTTCTTAAAAAAGTGGTGATATGCTTCGGGCATCGAGGTGCGTTTAAGGGCTTTTACAGTCCCTTTACCAATTATTCGGCCAATAAAATAGATGATGAATGCAACCAGTAAAGCGAATATCAGTCGCGGTATGAAATCTACAAACAGCTCAAATTCAGAAATAAATGCCTCGATCAGAGTATCAGTCATTTAGGTGATGTCCGGTTTCCTATTTAGTGGGAAAATCTAAAAGTGTGATCAATTTTCCTAAATGATGAGTGCAGAATTTAAATCTTAATTGGGTCGAGCTGCTTTTCAATGCGGTCTCGTTTGGGTTCTAGCCAAGGTGGGAGAAAGAGCTTTTTCCCTATCGCTTCTTCTGAGTCATAAGCTGCACCATAACCGGGACCGTCGGTAGCCATCTCAAAAAGGACTCCACCCGGAGTACGATAATAAACGGATTTAAAAACATGTCTATCCAGAATTTCTGAAGGGTTTAAGCCCATGTCCAAAACTTTTTCTCTCATCTCTGCAAGTTCACCTTCATCCTTAGCCCTGAAAGCTATATGATGAACGGTTCCACGACCGGTCCGGCTAGTTACAGACTCATTCTTTTTTTCAAGAATAATAGAATGTCCAAGATTACTGTTTGTTGTTAATCTTTTGAGATTATTTTCAGATTCTATCTCCCTGAATCCCAGTACTTTTTCCAGTACCTTTTGCGTTCCTTCAAGTTCACTTAACCGAAGGGTAGCAGACCAAAAACCCCGAATTTGATAATCTGAAGGGATGGATGATTCCTCCCAAGTATCAATGTCTTCTATTGACGAATCTTCAATCAGCTCCAATGGCAGACCATCCGGATCAAAAAACGGGAGCACTTTCTTACCAAATCGCTGAAGAGGCTCTTTATAAGTGATTTCATGCTCGTTGAAGTGACCTTTCCAAAACTCCATAGATGATTCCGGAACGGAGAAAGCAATGGCTACAGTTTCTCCGGTACCGTACACAGCTTTAACCGCTTTTGGCCAGGGAAAGAATGTGATACCAGACCCCGGATTCCCATTCCGGTTCGCATAAAAAAGATGATAGCTACTCGGATCATCCTGATTCACAGATTTTAAGACCATCCGAAGCCCTAGTGTATTTACATAAAACTCTGCATTGCGCTGAGCATCACCTGATATGATTGAAATGTGGTGGATCCCTTTTTCTGATTTCTTCATAAAATAAAATCGCTCATTTAATTTAACATTAAACTAAAAATATATGGGAATCATTCCAATTGATTGGGTGAGATGAGGGGCTAGTTTAAATAATTAAAATTCAGTTTTTCTGCCTCTTAATGAAGTTTTCGAACTTGATTGCGTCAGATTTACTGTCAAATGATTTAAAGAATACAAGTTCCCAGGGAATACCGGGTTTGGTTGAAGGAGTCATTCCATTATTGTGTCGGTCCAGTCTGTCCTGAGGAGTTGAAGAAGTGTATCCGGTATAATATCTGTTCTTCGATTTGCTAAATATGATATACGTATAGAACATTTCTCTTGAACTGGATCACAAACAAAATAAGCTCAAAGCTTTCGACTTTGAACTTATAAAAATAGTGGGTAATCTAAGTACAAAACATTAACTGGCTTCTGTGCTGAAACAAAAAAAGCTCCCTGAAATGAATCAGAGAGCTTTTCGATGAGCGGGAAATCCCGACTGACTCGGGACGCCTCCCAACCTTGGTCCCGAGGATTCGGGATGCTCTGCCACTGAGCTATTCTAAAAACTCATTCTCATTTGTAGCAATTAGTTTCTTGATAAATATTCGGCTTTTCTGCCTCTTAATGAAGTTTTCGAACTTGATTGCGTCAGATTTACTGTCAAATGATTTAAAGAATACAAGTTCCCAGGGAATACCGGGTTTGGTTGAAGGAGTCATTCCATTATTGTGTCGGTCCAGTCTGTCCTGAGGAGTTGAAGAAGTGTATCCGGTATAATATCTGTTCTTCGATTTGCTAAATATGATATACGTATAGAACATTTCTCTTGAACTGGATCACAAACAAAATAAGCTCAAAGCTTTCGACTTTGAACTTATAAAAATAGTGGGTAATCTAAGTACAAAACATTAACTGGCTTCTGTGCTGAAACAAAAAAAGCTCCCTGAAATGAATCAGAGAGCTTTTCGATGAGCGGGAAACGAGATTTGAACTCGCGACCCCAACCTTGGCAAGGTTGTGCTCTA
>CAZHUP010000095.1:0-9899 GCA_964535495.1 uncultured Rhodohalobacter sp. | reverse complement strand
AGACAAGAACAGCCATTGTTGTTACGTTCCTGGCTGTACTTGAAATGCTTAAAGAGCAACAGATCAACCTGTTCGTAGAAGAGGATGATCCCACAAACTTTCACATCGATCTAAAACCCGTCGATGAAATTATCGGAGACACAAAAAAAACATTTAAGTCAGAATTCTCATGAAGAAACTACTGCTACCACTTTTACTCCCCCTTTTATTTACCGGTTGTGCTACTCAAAACTCACTGCAAGCGGACACATCTACAGAAAACCTGGTAGAGTTTCGAACTCAGATTACTCCGCAGTTTCTGCAGCAACATCTGGAGGTTATAGCTCATGACTCACTTCAAGGCCGGGCCACCGGAACCGAATACATAAAAGTTGCCGCTGATTATATCGCAGACTTTTATTCTGATTTAGAGTTCACTCCAATGGGAGATAATGGCACCTATTTTCAAAACTACCGTCTTAATGCAGAGTATACGGACAGTCTAGTATATCAAACTTTTCAAATCAGCGGTTCTGACACTTTAAAATACAACCACAGTGTGGAGTCTCCGGAATCAACGGGAAGTTTTATTCGAATGTTTGGAGGAAGTGCTCCCCAGAAAGGTGACGTTGTTTTTGCCGGTTTTGGAGTCAACGATGTTGAACGCGGCGTTCAGCACCTTAACAGGGAAGACGTACAGGGTAACTGGGTTATGATTTTTGAAGAAATTCCTCATGTAGTTGAAGGAGATACATTGATTAATCCCAATTTTACAAGTAATAGCAGATTGCGGTCTATCCTGGTTGACATGGATGCAGCAGGGATTCTTCTAATATCCGATTACTCTCAAAGTGAATTTCAAGAGTTGGCCGATATGAGCTCAGAATTTATGAGTCAGCCTTCAAATATAAGCTTGGCTTATCTTGAACAGAACGGGCAATCCGGGTTTCCAAAGGGTTTCCTCCAAATTAGTCCGGAAATGGCCGCATCTTATCTCAGTCTCTCTTCTGCGGATGAGTTAGATAATAAAAAAGAAACCCTTGTTACTGAACTCACGGAGTTCTCGCCCTATAAAACAGATTTCTATCTGGACTATACACCCTATGATGGTCCTGGGCATATGGATGCTGAGAATGTAATCGCATATTTCGAAGGTGCCGATCCAGAACTTAAGGATGAAGTCGTTGTTTTAATGGCTCACTACGATCACGTAGGTATTGGAGCGCCGGACGAAACAGGTGATCATATTTACAATGGAGCCGATGACAATGGCAGCGGAACAACAGCATTAATGGCCATTGCAAATGCTTTTAATGAAGCCAGGAATCAGGGTTTTCAAACAAAACGAAGTGTTCTCTTTCTCCATGTAAGTGGTGAGGAGAATGGACTGCTCGGTTCAAGGTATTATTCCGATCACCCTGTTGTACCGATTGAAAAAACGGTCACTAATTTTAACGCAGATATGATTGGCCGTAGCGATCCGGAAAATATTCAGAAAGGTGATACGGACTATGTTTACCTGATTGGTGGTGAGATTATCTCCTCAGAACTGGATAGCCTGGTTCAAACCGCAAACACTAACTCTGTTAATATGAGGCTGGACAGGAAGTACAACGACCTTCAAGACTCCAATCAGTTCTATCGAAGAAGTGATCACTGGAACTTTGGACGACTCGGAGTACCTTTCGTTTTCTTCTTTACCGGTGTACACGAAGATTACCACCGTCCGTCTGACACCGTTGATAAAATCGATTTTGAAAAACTGTCACGGGTTACTCAGTTGATCTATACTTCAACTATTAAAGTGGCTAATTATGATGGAAGGCCAGTAGTTGATAACCAGGAATTTATTGAGATCACGCGTCAGCTGCCCCGCTAATTCTGTTTATTAACTTCAAATTAAGCCTGTTGAAATTTCGAAATTTTAACAGGCTTTTTTTATCTCCCATTCAATACAAATGCAGCCCAATGAATAGGGTGTGCAGTTTCAGGGTTTTCAATCAGATGCAGTTTGGCTTGTTGTAAAGCCTCTCCGTATGATAAATTCTCCCGGATATTTTTATAAAAATTGATCATCAGTTTAGCAGTTGGCTGATCGCTTACTCGCCACATTGAAACAACCAAATTTGATGCTCCGGCGTACGTAAAAGCTCTTGTGAATCCAATCATTCCTTCTCCTCTGTGAACGCTCCCCAATCCGGTTTCACAAGCCCCCAATACCACTAAGTCTGCATTTAGCTGCAAGTTATAGATATCACTCACATATAAAATACCGTTCTCTTCACCATCCCCCTGGAGAATTATGCCGGACAGGTCCGGATTGGCCTCATTTACAAAAGCATGTGTCGCAAAATGGATATATCCGTAATTACCCAGGCTTTTCTTTTGAAACTGATTTTTTGTGGCATCACTGTTTTGATAAACCGTCACCATTTCTGGAAAGATATAATCCAGCAAAGATCTTCTGTTTTTAAAGATATTTGAAATTTGGCTTGTCTCGTAGCTCGTCAGCGGGAGAGGTGTTAAGTCACTTAAATACCTTTCAGTATGGGCTTCGGTTTCATCTATTGACACTTGCATTGAATCATTAAAAGGAGCAAATGCCAGCAGATTACGAGGGCTTGCGGGTTTGCGTTGCTGCATCTCACTAAAAATAGTACCCGACGATGCGTACTGGATCTGAAATTGATTCACCAAATAAGGAAGCTGGTGATAAGGCTTATCCTCCGCCTCTTGGTCTATCAACATTTCAAACGGAAGGTAGTGTAAAGATTGATCGGGGAAAATTAGTAGAGATGACCCGTTTATGTTCGATCGCAGCGGCTCTACCAAAGCTTCATAAAGCTTGTATGCGGTCTTTTTATAGGTGATGTCATTTCTGGCTATAACAGATTCTTTTAGCCTTACAACCTCACTGTTTACAAATTCAATGGCTTCCGTTTTCTCTACTGCAATTCTATCGTTTTCTATCGCCAAGCCATACACATCGTTTCTTCCAAAAATATAATAGATTGCGGTCTCATCCGGATGTAACATCTGTTGAATATCGCCCAGGGATGCCGTTTCGCGGTTATACTTCAAAGCAAAATAGTCCGGATATTTATCCTCTAATTCCTGTGTAAATTCAATAAGATTTCGGCGGGCAGTAAAAAGTGAATCCTGATAGGCTCGTATCTTGGCATCGTCTGCTTCCAATCCCTTTTCTTGCTCCAAGTGCAGATTTTGAAACTTACGGGTTACCATTTCATTCAGTCTTCTCTCTTCGGTAATAACATCTTCGGGTACACCGCCAAAGCTTCTTGCTCTCACATCCTGCAGCAGATCAAGCGCAATTCTGGAACGACCTTTTTCTGCAAAATCGACCATCTCTTCAAGCCATATAAGCTCACCTGTTTGCTGGAAAAGTTCATAGTAAACATCTATAGCTGCAGAAAATATTGAATAGTGATTTTCAATCAACCGTAGTTTCGAGGCTTCACTCTGATACTGAGTCTGTAAAAAGTCTATGGCCGAAACAGCTATATTGAATAATCTAAGCGACTCATACAGGTTCTCTCTTTCAGCTGTTTCATCAAAGAGATCGATATTGAGTTCTCCTAATTGCTTCGTGGTTTCCACTAATCGAATTGGATAGTTCACGTTCTCTACATCAATCGTGGTCAACATAGGGCTATATGGTTCACCGATTAATATGGAGATCGTTTTCTGATAATACTCACTTGCTTCCGCCAGCCTGCCTTCCTCATAATGTATTTCGCCAAGCTGTGAATAGATGCTTAGTACATCGGGGTGCGATTCACCCAATCTTTCCATTCCAATACTCAACGCGTTACTTAATGCCTCTCGAGCATCTGAGTACTCCTGAGTTTGTATATACAAATTAGCGATATTTACATAGGGCAGTATCAAATTTGGGTGATTATCACCATAAATATTTTTGCGTATTTCCAGAGAAAGAAAGTAGTTCTCCTCCGCTTTTTTATACTCTTCGTTGTTCAAATAGCTTGAGGCAAGATTATGATAGCCCACGGCCGTTTCGATATGCTCCTCTCCATACAGATTCACTTTTATATTCTGGGCCAGCTCTAAATAGTGCAATGCATTTTCAAGGTCATCCATCTGAATATGGATCAGCCCAAGGTTGTTATAAATGATAGCCAGTCTGTTTGAGTTTTCTCCCTCAACCTCTTTAAACGTAGCTGCAGACTGCCTAAAGTACTCAATAGCTGTGCCCAGGTCGCCAATCGAGTAGTAGAAAGTTCCGATTCCATTATAGATGATGGCTATTTCTGAATGAAACTCACCATACACTTCAATTGCTGACTCTAAGGCCATTTGATAGTGACTCATCGCATCATCATACATTCCGAGTTTACGATAAGTGATTCCGGTATTGTTATGGGTAATTGCCAGTGCCCGATACAGTTCAAATCCCTCATCTTCTTCTGAAAGTATCTCAAGTGCCGTTAAATAGTAATTAATGGCGTTTTGATAGTTTCCTCTTGAGTCCTCTACATATCCCCGGCTGGTGTAGGCTTGGGAAGCCGAGATTCTATAATCCATGTAATCAGCAGCCAGCTCAACAGCTTGCCGACTCCATTTCAATGCTTCGTCAAGCTTTGATTGATCCTCAAGCAAATACGTATATTGCACATACACATCTACAAGAATTCTGTGAGCAGATCCCAAATCACTTAAAGCTATCTCATGAGCATCTTCAATATAAGCTGTAGCCTCTTCAAAATTTCGATCTATTCTGTGAAATATTGAATGATGTAGATGAGTTTCCACACACTGTACAACCAACTGTTCATTTTCACATATAGACTCTTTCAGCTGGTTGAATAGTTGACGCGACTCCTGCATTTCTCTTACCTGATATAACCTGACCGCATCTTCAAATTGATTCTTCAGTTCATCAGTGGATTGAGCTTTGACTAAATCAACATGAGATATAAAAAGCAGAGAAATACAGAACAGCAGGCTGATCAGTCTGAATTCAATTGATGAGCAAACAATATTTTTTTGAGCTTTTTTCATGTAACCGGATCAATATTGATCCCTCATGGTAATGAACCAAACTCAATTAGTAAAGAGGATTAACTCAAACCAAATAGTGCATTAACAAATGCTACGCGATCAAACACTTGTAAATCCTCAATTTGCTCACCAACGCCGATATATTTCACCGGCACATTCAATTCATTAGAAATGCCTATAACAATGCCACCTTTGGCTGTGCCGTCCAGTTTTGTGAGAATAAGGCCAGTAACATCTACCACCTCTGTAAAGGCTTTTGCTTGTTGCATTGCATTTTGCCCTGTAGATGCATCCAGTACCAATAAAATCTCTTGTGGTGCGCCATCAACAATTTTGCCCATTACCCGCTTGATTTTACCAAGCTCTTCCATCAACGACTTTTTGTTGTGAAGGCGTCCGGCTGTATCTACCAAGGCAATATCAGCCCCTTTTGCTTTGGCCGATGCAACTGTATCGTAGGCCACGGCTGCCGGATCGGCATTCTGTCCCTGCTGAATAATAGGCACGTCTGCTCTTTCACTCCATATTTTTAACTGATCTACAGCTGCAGCCCGAAAAGTGTCTGCCGCACCCAAAACCACGCTTTTACCGGCTTTTTTGTATAAATGGGCCAGTTTGCCGATCGACGTTGTTTTACCAACTCCATTCACTCCAACAACCAGTACGATGTGCGGCTTATGTGGAAAATCTGCATCAAACTCGGCCGGTTGATCCGGGTTGTTCTCCTTCAAGAGAGCTACAATTTCGTCGCGCATCAACTCCTGAAGATCATTTTGCGTAATAAATTTATCTTTTGCTACACGGGCTTCAATCCGATCAATAATTTCAACCGTTGTCTTTACTCCTACATCCGAAGTAATTAATGCATCTTCAAGTTCATCGAGTGTAGCGGCATCAACCTGATCTTTACCGGCGATACTTTTTCCAATCTTGGAAAGCAGTCCGTCACGACTCTTTTCTACGCCTTGTTCCAGTTTCTCTTTTTTCTTTAATCCAAGTTTATTTAACCAACTCATAGTTTTTTACCTCAATTAGCGATACGCTTTTAATTAAAATCAGCTCCGTCAATAATTTTATGATATCGCTGTTTATACTCAACAAACGATACAATCATCATTACTGCCGAAGCAACCATAAAAAATGTTTGAACGTTTTCTGCACCGGGAAAGAAGAATACAGACATCCAATAAATCGCCATCAGGTTCACCGTAACCTTACCCGACATGATTGACATCGCCACTTTTCCGCGCTTTCTTTGGATGTGTGCTGATCCTGCCATAATGAGTAGATCCCGAATCACACCCAATACAAAATACCAAAGCGGAATCCAGCCCAGCCAGACAGTATAAATAAACAGAAAAAACGCCATCAGTTTATCTGCAATAGGGTCGAGTGATTTTCCAAGTTCTGAAATCTCATTTCTCCACCGGGCTACAAGACCATCCAGATAATCAGACAGGGCACCATAAGCGATTAAACCCCAAATCCAGCCATTAATCTGATAATCATTATGTATATGCAGATAGATAATGGGAAAAACCACCAGTACACGAGATAAAGATATAAGGTTAGACCACGTGTATATGTCGTCTCTAACCAATACCTTTTTCCCATCTATGTTTGCGGTTTCTCTCATAGTTAGTTTTAAGAATTAAAATTTTTAACTGTAAGAAAATACGTTTTTTAACACAGTAATAAATATTGAAATGAAAAAGAACAAATTAGATGATCAAACTGCTGATGAACAGGAACTGAATGAAAAAAAAATCTCATCTAACCATGTATTTGATGGTACACTTCTGCAAGTCTACGTAGATGAAGTTCGATTACCGGATCAATCCACTTCCACGCGAGACTGGATCAAGCATCCCGGCGCCAGTGCTGTTGTTCCTATTTTTGAAGATGGTACTATCATGCTGGTTAAGCAGTTCAGATATCCGCCCAGAAGGATATTTATTGAAGTACCTGCGGGAAAAATTGATGAGGGAGACACACCCTATATAACTGCTGTGAGAGAGTTGGAAGAGGAGAGTGGTCTTACGTGTAAACATATGGAACAGGTCGGCTCTCTTTTTCCGGCTATCGGATATGCTGACGAAGAAATTTTTGTTTACGCAGGCTGGGGAATCGACGAAATTGGAAAACAGACCGACGACGATGAGTTTCTTATCAATTACCGTGTCTCTTTCGCTGAGGCCCTCAAAATGATTGAGAGCGGAGATATCAAAGATGGAAAAACGATCTGTGCTTTAACACAGACATACTTTTGGTGGAAGAAAAATGAACCGTTTCCCATAAAATTTTAGTGTAAGCGCTAAACGATTCCCTCTTCAGAAGCCAGCTGAAAAATCGATTCATGAAGATTATCCCGGTCTGCATCCCCGCGCCGGATAATCTCTTCGATCTCTTCACCATCGAGCATTAACAAACAGCCGTTTTCCCGGAACTGCAGGTCGATATTGCGCGGATTTGTAAGCCGCATCTTTTCGATATCCATACCATTTGGACTCACGCGAAGATCCACCAGACAATAAAAAGTATCAGAAGGGGAATCACCAAATTCAAATATCTGCAGAGTTGTTTTATCTATATTCATGAGTTGTTCGTATGTCGTTCTATAAAATCTCTTCCTTTCACAATTTCTATGATGTCTCCGGTTGATTCATCCCGAATCTCTACCTGAAAAAGACTGATAATCGCCTGGCTATTCAGACACTCCAGCGTTTCAGCTACTGTAGCACACTCCTCCGTTTCGCTCACCAAATCATTCACACCCTGAACTACATACTTATAGGACCGCTTTTTCTTTTTTTCACTTTTTGAGCCGGTCTCTTCCGAGTCCACATCAAAATAACTGCGGATTGCTTCTTCTGTTACATACCACTGCACTCCAAGTTTTCTCCCTTTTAATCTTCCTTCTCTCAAGTATGCCCGTATCGTCATTTTACTGACACCGAGCATTTCGTGCAGATCATCTACAGAATAGAGAGTTAATGAACCAATTTTTTTGGGCATCCGGCATCTTTTTAATTTCTATTAAGTGGTTATCAAGTATACAAAATATGATATAGACTATCATTACTTATACATCATTTATATGACCGAAGAAACGTTTGGCGGAGTGGTACATTCAGGCCTATATTATCAGGAGTTACTTGAAACAAAAGCCCTTCTCTCAAGCAATTTCCCTATTTCTTCTGCCCTAGTTACAACTATGTAAAGTACGCGGATAAAAAAATCCGCGAAAATTACTCTCCGCGGATCTTTATTTAAACTATTTTATAAAGTTGAATTTTTTACTGAATCTATCCTGCTGTTTGAGTTGCCGGTACAGATTCTCCTGACTTCTGAAATGCCTCTCGCTTCTCAGTAATATATACCTTGATATCGTTAGCAGTAATATAAACGACAGGTATCAGTACAAGCGTAATGAGTGTTGAAGCTGTAAGTCCGCCAATTACCACACGAGCAAGAGCTGCCTGAATTTCACCACCGGCTCCCCATCCAAATGATAGAGGAAGAAGCGCCAACACTGTTGTAAAAGTTGTCATCAGAATTGGACGAAGTCTCAACTTACCGGATTCAACCACGGCCCTGAACACACTCATCTCTTTATCACGCCTCATCAGGTTGATGTAGTCTACCAGCACAATGGCGTTGTTCACCACAATACCAATCAGCATAATAACCCCCATAATACTCTGCATATTCAAGGTAGTATTTGTGAGCAGCAGGGTGGGAACAACCCCAACAACTGCCAGGGGTACGGCAAACATAACAATGAGTGGATCAAGGAATCGCTCAAACTGAGCGGCCATTACCATATAAATGAGAACCAGCGCCATCAGTATTGAGATCAGGAAATCTGTTTGAGCTTTTTGCTGCTCTTCATATTCACCTCCATACACAATGGAAAAGCCGGTAGGCAGCTGTAGTTCTGAGAGTTCTGCCTGAATTTTTTCCACAGCACTTCCCAATGGCACACCCGACTCTAAATTAGCCGTGATGTACGTCACTCGCTGCCCGTTGATTCGATTGATGGTATCCGGACCCTCACCTGCTTCCTGTTTAATTACTGTGGAGACCGGTATTGTTTCGCCGGTCGCTGTCCGTACAGAAATATTATTTAAATCGAGTGTACTCATTCGATCTGACTGCTGCAGACGTACCGTAATATCAAACTCATCACCGCCTTCACGAAAAACCCCCGCTCGCACACCACCAACGTTGGCCTGAATAGCCTGGGCAACTTCCCGTCCGGTTAAACCAATCGATGAGATCCGTTCCCTATCAAATACAATGTTTTGTTCAGGACGCCTGTCCTCACGATCAGAGCGCACATCCCTCACTTCAGGAATATTCTCCATTCTATAGCGGATTTGATCGGCCAGTTCATCAGCTACATCCATATCGTGTCCGCGAAGCTGAAGCTGAATCGCCTCATCTCCGCCCGATCCAAATACCCGTCGGAGAATCCATAACCCGGATTGAGCCCGAACCCTAAAACTTCCGCCCGGTATTGAGCCCTCAAGTGTATTTCGTATTTCATCAGCAAGATCGTATGAGCTTACCGTACGAATAGAAGCATCCACCAGGTTAAGATCCACTTCAGCGCGACCATTTCGCACCTGCGTGGATATATATTCGACCTGGTCCATCGGAACGATCTCTTTCACCTTGGCAACCAGTTCATCCAGGTACTCGTTAGCTACGGCAATGTTCATACCATCAGCCAGATAGAAGTTTACACTAATCTCATCGGCCTCTGTTTCGGGAGCCAACTCCGTATCAACAAACCTCAATGCGTAAAATGAACCGCCTACCAGAACGATAGCAACTGTAAATACCAGATACTTTCGGGCGATGGCCTTTTCAAGGAA
>CAZHUP010000094.1:0-9916 GCA_964535495.1 uncultured Rhodohalobacter sp. | reverse complement strand
GGCATAATCATAAATTCCTGTGGATCTACATTATTGTCGGCGTGTGAACCACCGTTAATAATATTCATCATCGGGAGTGGCAACACTTTTGCATTCACACCACCCAGATATCTCCAAAGAGGAAGGCCGGTCGTTTCAGCCGCAGCTTTGGCAACGGCCATAGAAACACCAAGTATAGCATTGGCTCCTAATCTGGATTTATTCGGAGTACCGTCCAGCTGAAGCATCATTTGATCAATTTCGGTCTGTAAATACACAGGGAAACCGATTAGCTCTTCTGCAATTTCTCCGTTCACATTCTCTACAGCCTGGTTAACGCTTTTCCCCAGGTAATAGCTTTTATCTCCATCTCGCAGCTCAACGGCTTCGTGCTCTCCTGTAGATGCACCTGACGGAACTGCTGCTCTTCCTACGGCTCCATTAGACAATATCACGTCAACCTCTACAGTTGGATTACCACGTGAATCCAAAATTTGTCTTGCATGGATATCTTCAATTAAACTCATAATCAATTTTTTCGGTTAGGTTATATGTATGTTTAAGTTAGTGCTAAATCTATTCATCTAGAAATATAACGATGAAACCAATACTACTGTTCGATATTGACGGAACATTGCTTCATGTAAAAAAGAATTTCCTTCTTGAAGTTATACATCAAATATTAAAGGAGTTTAAACTCAGCAATGTTTCGCTAAAAAATCGCTCTTTTGCCGGCCGTACAGACAGAGACATTTTCTCTGAACTGATTGAGGAGTATTCACACACCTCTGACCTTTATGAATCGGTTTCGTCTCGGTATATCTCATTAATGACGGAAAATATTGCACCGGAAGATGTTGATATTATTGAAGGAGTACGAGATGCAATTGATTTTGCCCATCAGCAAAATATTCCCATCGGGTTATGTACAGGAAACTACAGGGAGGTAGCCTTCGCAAAAGTCGGAGTAGTTGGCTTAAACAGCACTTTTACTTTTGGCGGATTCGGGTGTGATCATTTCGACAGAAATCACCTTCCGGGCTTGGCCAGCGAAGAGTACAGAAAGAGATACAATCACTCTGCAGAATCAGATCAGTTTATAGTAATTGGTGACACACCGAATGATGTTCGATGTGCTCGTTATTTTGGTGCAAAAGCTGTTGCGGTTACAACAGGAGGATTTAATCAACAACAGTTGCGCGAACACAACCCCGATTTAATCTTAGACTCTCTGCAATCCCCGAAAAAATGGCTTCTTCAACTTACCAAAGCCAACCAAAAGTAAATGTGATTTGAGGTGTCCCAAAAAATTTCTGCGGCTCAAAGAAGTCTTCAAGAACCAGCTGACCATTTTCCCAGACATAAGGACTTTGGTTTGGCCCTGTTTGTTGCCGAATCACTGGTTGCTTTGGCTGCATCATCTGTATTCCGTCAGTAAAGTAGTAGAAATAGTATCCAAACTCGATACTGCTCAATCGTGAAAAGTTGCTTCCAATATCCACGCCAAGTTTAATCTCACCTGCTGCGCCCCAGTGCCAGTCACCATCTCCCATTCCGGAAAATATATCGTTTACCCGTTCAGGCTGTGCAAAACGTATGAAAATTTCATCATTCTCCTCTATGATCTGGTACTCATTACCCGTCTCTCGGTATCCATTGTTATTCACATCATCAAAATAAGGATAGGTAAAAGCCGCCACCGGACCGGCTGAAGCACTCACGAAAAAGCGATAATTTTCCTGCACAACATTTGAAAAAACTCGCTGTCGAAAACCTGCCATCAATGGAAAAGCCATACCTCTTTGAAATTTATTAGGCACAATCTGTTGACCGAAGAAGAAATCAGTAAATGTCTGTTCGCTTTCATCCCTCAAACCTGTTATCCCCAGAGAAAGCATAATTTCGGATTGTGATGCCACCACTCTACGGTATTCAGCGCCAACACCAAATCCAAAATTGTTCATGTTGATATTGATCCCAAACCCTGATCCGTATTTATCAGTGAGCGTCGTAACATCTCTTTGCGTTCTGATAACCTCCGGTTCCTCAACCTGAGCTTTCAAATCATTTATAAGAAAAAGAGAAAATAATAGTGTAATTAGGCCGACTTGCAGTAGTTGTATTGATCTTTTCATATCCATGGATAGTTCAGAATAATTTAGTCTCTTAACGCATTGATCGTTAAATCCATTGCATTTAACAACAGATTAAGGTCAATAATTTTATTGAAAGATGCTTCTTTTGTAAAACGACATTTGATTATTGTTGTATTTAGGCTTTTATTCAGGCAGAAATTTCTCTTTTCATACTACAATTCAATCATTAAGGTGATTATGAGCACAGTCACAAAATATTTGGCTTATGGGCCAAACAAGACTCTTCGAAGAATTCCATCTAAGCTGTTTGATGCTTTAGAACCGAAGTTTCTTTACAATTATAAATCATCAGCTAATAACGACGAAATTTTTGTTGCCGTTTACGAGCAGTATGAAAAACAGATAAATGCAACAATCACTCTAACCGCAATTCTTGAGTGCAACGACGATCATACCCGGATTGAACTCAAAAAATCCGGCGGAAGAATGGGTTTTCGCGGCAGCTCTCTATCCGAAGAGAGAAGTATTGAGTCTGATGTGATAGACTTTATCATGGACTTTTCGAAACGGTTTGGACTTTCACTACAAGAAGAGGTTGATCCTCCTGCTCCCGAAGAAGAGGAAGATTAATATTAGATGAGCAGCAACTCTGAACAAGTCTGGACGGTTCTGTCTATGCTTGAATGGGCAACCGATTTTTTTGATGAGAGGGGTGTGCAAAATCCCAGGCTTAGTATAGAGTGGCTATTAGCTTACGTTCTTGATATTAATCGACTGGACCTCTATTTAAAATTCGACCGTCCGCTATCTACCTCAGAGCTCGACCAGCTGCGTCCGTTAGTAAAGAGAAGAAGTTTGCATGAGCCCCTGCAACATCTCACCGGCTCTACTGATTTTCTGAACTGCACAATCCATGTAAATAAAGATGTGTTGATTCCAAGAACGGAAACGGAACAACTTGTGGAGCTGGTACTCACTCAACATTCTAATTCTGAATCCCTTAATGTGCTTGACATTGGAACCGGCAGCGGCTGCATTCCAATAGCCCTAAAAAAGGCGCGCCCTAACTGGAGCTGCACCGGGATTGATATTTCTCCTGAAGCACTGAAAACATCATCGCATAACGCTCAATTTAATGACGTTGATGTAACCTTTCTCGAAGCAGATCTGAATACGTTAGCACAGAACAAAGAGATAACGGAGAAAAAGTGGGATATCGTTATTTCCAACCCTCCCTATATTACACAATCCGAAAAAAGTGAGCTAGATCCCCAGGTTTTAAATTTCGAACCCAAGCTTGCACTCTTTCATGACGAACCTCTGAAACTTTACCGTGTAATTTCCGAATTCGCCTCGCTCTTCGGAGCCAAACTATTTCTGGAGTGTAATGATAAATTTGCCGAAGAAATAAGAGATATTACAGTATCATTTTACCAGTCCGCAGAGCTGCTAAAAGACTATGATGAAAACAATCGCTTCGTAATTGCCCAAAACACGGTTAAATAACGCTGCATCAACTACTTTTTTCCTTCCTTTACACATTTTCCATCAGCAACCACTTATACATCGCACACAGTGTGGATAACTTGTGGAAAAGTTTTTAACTCCGCGATTTCAAAGTTTCGTTAAGACTGAATTTGCGTTAGGGAATTGTTAAGCGGTGTCAAGTAGAATTTGGTAATTTGTTTGAATTAAGCTCAATTCATTGGGCGCCAATTATTTAAACTATTTATAAAAATGTGGATAACTTTGGAAAAACTACGTAAGATTTTTTTGATTTCAGGAGAATAAATTCACATTTTCTTTTCAGTTATTACAGCAGTCCTTTTTGTCTGTGTGGATAACTGCTCAATATTTTTAAAACTACAAGTCCCCAGGAGGTTGTTAACGTTGGATACACTTACCGCAGAAAGTGCATGGAGTGATTGTTTAGAGATTATTCAGGATAATATCAGTTATCAGAAATATAAATCCTGGTTTGAACCCATCAACCCCATCAAGCTTGAAAACGACACTCTAACAATACAGGTACCCAGTCAATTTTGGTATGAATGGCTGGAAGAGCACTATTACAATATGCTGCGGTCTACCATCGCCAAGGTTCTAGGCAACGAAGGAAAACTTGAGTATTCAGTATTAGTTGAAAAATCTGACCGGATGGAAGACAATCGATCGGTGAGATTGCCACAGCGGCCAAGCCCTCCAAACAATCCACAGCAAGTCAATACTTTCTCAGATTACCATCCAGGTAAAATCGAAAATCCGTTCGTTATTCCGGGAATCAAAAAAGCGAATATTGAATCGAACCTAAACAACAACTATGTTTTTGAGCGATACATTGAGGGAGACTGTAACCGACTGGCAAGATCTGCGGCAATGGCCATTTCTGAAAATCCCGGAAAAAACTCTTTTAACCCACTGTTTGTATATGGCGGTACAGGATTGGGTAAAACCCACTTGATCCAAAGTATTGGCAATAAAATAAAGCGGGATTTCGGAGAAGAATTTGCCGTGATGTATGTCTCTTCAGAGACCTTTACAAATGAGTTCGTTCAGGCTATCCGAAACAACAGAGCAAGTGAGTTCACCACATTTTATAGAAATATTGACGTATTGATTGTTGACGACATTCAATTTTTTAGCGGCAAAGAAAAGACACAGGAAGAATTTTTCCACATTTTCAACGCGCTCCATCAAGATGGAAAGCAGATTATTTTAAGCAGTGACCGCGCACCGAAAGATATACCTGATATTGAAGACCGCCTGATTTCCCGTTTCAGCTGGGGTTTAAGCGCAGACCTCCAAATCCCGGAATATGAAACCCGTTTTGCCATCCTTGAGCGTAAAGCGAACGACAACGGCATTACACTGGACCCTAACATTCTTGAGTTTATAGCCCACAATTTCAAATCCAATGTTCGCGACCTTGAAGGAGCCATTATAAAATTATTGGCCACAGCTTCGCTCAAGCATGTAGATGAAATCGATCTTACCTTGGCTAAAAATGTTCTAAAAGACATGGTGAAAAGCTCACACACTCAGATCTCAATCGAATCCATTCAGAATTACGTTTGTGAACATTTTGGGATAGATACAAATAAGGTGCGTGAAAAGACCCGAAAGCAGGAAATTGTGGAAGCCCGGCAAATCGCAATGTTTCTCTCCAAGAAGTACACTAAATCGAGCCTTAAAACGATCGGATTGCAGTTTGGCGGACGAGACCATTCAACTGTCATCCACGCCATCTCTACGGTGGAAGAGAGACTCTCTACAAGCCCAAAGCACAAGCGCATCCTTAGCGAACTGGAACAGAAAATCGAAGTAGCCAGCCTCTGATTCAAAACGCTTAATGATTTTTTACACCTGATTTTCTACTTCATTTATGCAAAACTCTTCAGACACTCCGGATGTCATCACTATAAAATCCATACAGTTTCATGGAAAACACGGACATGCCGAAATAGAGAGAGTTGAGGGAAATGAGTTTGAAGTTGACGTAACCGCAAAGGGATTTTTCAAACAATCGATCAAAAACGAAGAGCTAAACAAAACGTTCGACTACTCACTTGCTGAAAAAACTGCGGCAAAGGTCATTAACGGCTCTTCAAAAAAGCTAATTGAAACACTTTGCTACCAAATCGGAGAGGATCTTTTCAAAAAAACTAAGTTCGTTACAGAGTTAAATGTTACCGTAAGAAAATTAAGACCACCGGTTGACTCTCCTGCTGAGTATGCTCAAATAACCATGACATGGAAACGGTAGTAGTTGCGATTGGCGCCAATCTTGGAGATCGCTTAAAAAGCTTCGAATTAGCTTCAGAATTTTTAAAAACCCTATCACTCCAACCCATTATAAAATCGTCCATCTGGGAATCGGAACCTGTTGGGCCCGCCAAATACACCTTCTACAATGGGACTGTAAAAATTACCACAGATTTAGCACCAAAAGATCTATTAAAAAAGCTTAAATCGTTCGAAAAAGAGGCGGGACGAACTCAAACGAAACGATGGGGACCAAGAGTTCTGGACCTTGATATCATTCGGTATGGAAACTTGGTGATTGATGAGGATACCCTTATTATTCCACATCCGGAATATCAAAAGCGCCTTTTTGTGCTTAAGCCTATGCTGGAAATTGATCCGGATTGGGTGGATGTCTTAACCGGAACTCCTATTCAGCATATGATCGATATAGCGCCACGAATGGAGATTGAAAAAACAGATATTAGCTGGTAATTACGACGAGGATTTAGCAAATAACAATGCCTAACCAATTTGATTTTATCGCCATCGAGGGCGTTATAGGGGCCGGAAAAACATCACTGGCGAAGCTGATTGCCGAAAGCAGTAATGCCCGCCTGGTGCTGGAAGAGTTTGAGGAGAACCCTTTTCTTCCACGTTTTTATGAAAATCGCGAGCGATATGCCTTTCAAACTCAGCTTTCATTTCTAGCCAGCCGCTTTAAACAGCAGCAGCGAATGCTAAGCCGCGATCTTTTTGACGGTGGCATAGTCTCGGACTACATGTTTGAAAAAGACCGTATTTTTGCCCGGCTAAATCTGGGCGAGGACGAAATGAATTTATATGACAATATCTATAACATAATGACCGGGATTTCTGCAAAGCCTGATCTTGTTATATATCTACAAAACAATGTAGACAGGTTGATGAATAATATTGAACAGCGTGGACGAGATTACGAAAAACACATCACACCCGAATATTTACAGGAGCTGAGTGATGCGTACAATCAATTTTTTTACCACTACCACAAAGCTCCCCTGATGATCGTTAATGCATCTGAGATCGATTTTGTTAATAATCCAAGCCACTTGTCGTATATTAAGGAACAGATATTCAATCAACCCATTCGAAGCAATACACACATTCATATTATACCTGACTAATTAATGATCCGCTGGTTACTTATAGCCCTTTTTATCTATTTGGTTTATAGATTGATAACGGGGCCAAAATCAAAACAGAAAAGAAAATCAACGTCTCCTTTTGATCAATTTCAACAGGGCCCTTCCAAGCGAAAAAAGGGTCCCAACCTGGATCAGATTGAAGACGCTGAATTTGAAGATATAACCGAAAAAGAGAAAAAGACTGATAATTCATGAGTTTCGAGGAAAAACACAAACAAGGATATGAGCTTTTACACGAAAGAGATCTAGATAAAAGCTTGGACACGGCAAGACAGCTTCAGAGAATGAATCCGGATGCTCCGGAGGGATATACTCTTGAGGGCGAGGTTATGCAAAAACTCAACCAATGGGATTCAAGCGTCAAGTCTTTTACCGATGCAATTGAAAGAGATGATGACAATGGAAGACTCTACAATCTGAGAGGTTATTCATACCTTAATGATGATGACGTTGAAAATGCACGGGAAGATTTTGAGAAGGCTATCGAATTGGATGATCTGCCTGCCGCACATAGAAACCTGGTTCTTTATAAGGTGATGGCCGGGATAGGAAATGAAGCCATTTCCTATCTTTTGGATAGAATCAAAACAGATCCACGTGATGTGGAAAATTGGATCTTAATGGGCGACCTGATGAAAAAAGGCGGTCATGACGAAAAAGCAAATACATACTATCAACAGGCATTAAAAATGGACCCTGAAAATGAGTATGTAAAAAACCTGCTGGAAGAAGAGTAGATCTTCTATCTGCTTTTTTAAAGTGAAATTTAGATCCGGTGGAGTTTCAAAAACGAATAACTAACTAAAAAGCATTGAAAATATGAGTACTGATAAAGCCAAGATCTTTTACACGATCACTGATGAGGGACCATACCTTGCTACCCACTCTTTCCTGCCAATTGTTGAAGCTTTTACAAAAGCTGCCGGAGTAAATGTTGAAACCAAAGACATCTCTCTGGCCGGCAGAATTCTGGCAAATTTTCCGGATTATTTAAAACCGGACCAAAAAGTATCTGATGCACTCGCCGAGTTGGGTGATCTGGCTAAAAAGCCTGAAGCAAACATCATCAAGCTGCCAAACATCAGCGCTTCTGTCCCTCAGCTTGTTGCTGCAATCAAAGAGTTACAAGAGAAGGGGTATGACCTGCCCGATTACCCTGAAGAGCCTAAAAACGAAAAAGAAAAGAAAATTCAGGAGCGTTATAACGCAGTAAAAGGAAGTGCTGTAAATCCGGTTCTGCGGGAAGGCAATTCAGACCGAAGAGCTCCCAAAGCGGTAAAAGAGTATGCCAGGAATAATCCGCACTCCATGGGTGAGTGGAGCTCAGACTCCAAATCGCATGTTGCGACAATGAGTGACAATGATTTTGCACACTCCGAAAAATCGATGACTTTAGGAAGCGAAGATGAAGTTCGAATAGAGTTTGTGAATGAAAATGGCAACGTAACTGTCTTAAAAGATGGCTTATCACTACTCTCCGGCGAAGTAATTGATTCAGCCAACTTAAGCAAAAAAGAGCTTGTAGAGTTTTTAGAAAATCAGATTCAGGATGCAAAAGAGAAAGACGTTCTATTCTCGCTGCACATGAAGGCAACCATGATGAAGGTTTCTGACCCTATCATTTTTGGCCACGCTGTGAGAGTCTTCTTCAAGGATGTATTTGAAAAGCATGGAGAAACACTGAACAAACTTGGAGTAGATCCTAATAACGGTTTTGGTGACTTGGAAGAAAAAATCAAAGAGCTGCCGGAAGAGAAGCAGACTGAGATAAAAGCTGATATTGAGAAATGCTACGAAAACGGTCCTGACTTAGCTATGGTCAATTCCCATAAGGGTATCACAAACCTGCATGTTCCAAGCGATGTGATTATTGATGCTTCCATGCCGGCCATGATTCGTACCTCAGGACAGATGTGGAATAAAAATGACGAAACTCAGGATACTAAAGCCGTCATCCCGGAAAGCAGTTATGCAGGGATTTATCAGGAAGTATTCGACTTCTGTAAAGAACACGGCGCTTTCGACCCAACCACTATGGGAAGTGTACCCAATGTAGGCCTGATGGCTAAAAAAGCTGAAGAGTATGGTTCGCACGACAAAACTTTTGAGATTTCCGGAAAAGGAAAAGTTCGCGTAGTCAATAAAAACGGCAACATCCTTATGGAGCACGATGTCCATGAAGGTGATATCTGGAGAATGTGTCAAACTAAAGATGCCCCAATTAAAGACTGGATTGGTCTTGCAGTACGAAGAGCTCGTGAAACCGGCGACCCTGCAATATTCTGGCTGGACGAAGATCGTGCACATGACTCAGAACTGATCAAAAAAGTAAACCAATATTTGCCCGAGTTTGATACAGACGGTTTGGATATTCAGATCATGTCGCCTGTTAAGGCAATGCGATACACCCTGGAAAGAACAAAAGCCGGAAAAGACACGATATCCGTTACAGGAAACGTTCTTCGCGATTATCTGACAGATCTGTTTCCGATTCTTGAGGTTGGAACTAGCGCTAAAATGCTCTCGATTGTTCCACTGATGAACGGTGGAGGACTTTTTGAAACAGGCGCCGGCGGATCAGCACCAAAGCATATTCAGCAGTTCCTTGACGAAGGGCACCTTAGATGGGATTCTCTCGGTGAATTTTTGGCATTGGCTGTATCTTTGGAACATTTGTCAAAAACATTTGATAACGACAAGGCTCTGATACTCTCTGAGGCTCTGGATGAAGCAAATACACTGTACTTACAAAACGACAAGTCTCCTTCCAGGAAAGTAAACGAACACGATAATCGTGGCAGCCATTACTATCTTGCCACATATTGGGCTCGCGCTTTAGCTAAACAAACCAAAGACTCTGATTTGGCAAAGCGTTTTAAATCTGTTGCCGATAAGCTGGAAGAGAACGAGGAT
>CAZHUP010000093.1:0-10427 GCA_964535495.1 uncultured Rhodohalobacter sp. | reverse complement strand
TATTCGGTGCGATTTACTGGTATATGGTGAAGTTTGGTTTTGCGATTGCCGGGGGATTAAGCGGGGTCATTCTTACCGTAGTCGGTTTTGATGGTAACCTGTCTGTTCAGCCTGAAGGAGCGATCACAGGACTGAGATTATTCTTTTCAGCTCTGCCAATGTTCGGAACAATGGTTGCACTTTGGGTAATGCGGGATTATGATGTAAACGAAGAGAAAGCGAATGAGGTAAGGGAGATCTTAGATGCCCGAAAAGCGGAAAAAGAAGCAGTTGCTGTCCCATATTCTTATCAGAAAGACCGGTTGCTCTCTATTACCTCTGTCGATTCTGAAGTAGATGTTATCGCTGCTGAAATCAACAAACTCAGCATAAGTAAGTTAAAGAAACGCTTCAAAGAGTCGCTGAACAGCGGTATACATGGCTTCTGTTTCAGTCCTTACCTGGAAGGCCAAAATCTTGGGGATCAGCTGTCAAGAGAGCAAATAGAGAAAAGAATGAAGGTAGTGGCTCCGCATACCAAATGGGTGCGTTCATTCTCATGTACCGATGGCAACGAATTGATCCCCGAAGTTGCCAAAGAGATGGGTTTAAAGACCTTGGTTGGAGCCTGGATTGATGACAACCTGGAAGCCAATGAGACTGAGATAGAAAATTTAATCAAGGTTGCCAAGGCAGGTCATGCCGATATCGTCGCTGTTGGTAACGAATGCTTATTGAGAGGAGAACTGAGTGAGGATAAGATCATCGCGTACATCAATCAGGTCAAAGAGGCTTTACCCGGAGTGCCGGTGAGTTATGTAGATACTTACTATCAACTCCACCAGAGTCCTGAAGTTATTGAGGCCTGTGATGTTATACTTGCCAATTGCTACCCATTCTGGGAAGGCTACGATGCAGAGAATTCATCAGTTTATTTGGCTAAGATGTATGAAGTGATCAAAGAGGCGGCCGGTAATAAAGAAGTAATTATAACAGAAACGGGCTGGCCTACCTATGGGAAAAGCGTTGATCAGGCCGAACCGTCAGTCGTAAATATGATGAAGTATTTCATCCGCTTAAAGAAATGGAGTGAACAGGAAGGAGTTGAAGTTTTCTACTTCTCATCATTTGATGAATCCTGGAAAGCCCGACACGAAGGTGATGTAGGTGCCAGATGGGGCCTTTGGAATAAAAATGAACAGTTAAAAGTAAACTAAAATGTCGTACAGAAAGGAACAATTTTTAAGCTATAAGAGATCTGACCTCATCCCAAAATTGAATTATTTGGATGAGATGGCGATAGACGAAATAGATAGCCTGTTTAGAGAAGTTTTAGATAATGGCATCTATGGATTTTGTTACAGCATGTATGAGGATGGACAGGGTCCGGGAACCATTGTAACTGAAGAACAGATCCGAAAAAGGATTAAGATCTTGAAACCTTACACGAATGCAATACGATCTTTTTCAACCACAGAAGGAAATGAATTTGTACCTAAAATCGCCAAAGAATTTGAAATGAATACCCTGGTTGGAGCATGGCTTAGTGACGATGAAGAAAAGAACAGGGAAGAGATCGATAATTTGGTGCAGTTAGCTAATGATGGCATGGTAGATATTGCAGCAGTAGGTAATGAGGTCCTATACAGAGGTGATCTTAAGCCAGAAACTCTCATTGACTACATCAAAGAAGTTAGAAGTAAAATTCCAAAAGATATACCCGTGGGATATGTAGATGCATATTACGAATTCATTCAAAGACCGGAAGTAACTGAAGTCTGCGATGTGATTTTATGTAACTGCTATCCGTTCTGGGAAGGTACCAGCTTCGAACACTCCCTACAGCATATGCGTCAGATGTATTATCAAGCCAAAAACGCAGGTAATGGTAAAAAAGTGATTATTACAGAAACCGGTTGGCCGAGTAAAGGGACCGCTTTAGGGGGGGCAAAACCATCTCCTGAAAATGCTAAAAAATACTTCATCAACACCTGCTTGTGGACTCAGGACGAAGATATAGAAGTCTTCTATTTCTCATCTTTTGATGAATCCTGGAAAGTTGATTCTGAAGGAGATGTAGGAGCATATTGGGGCATCTGGGACAAAAACGGCAAACTTAAATATTGAGAATGAACGCATATAAAAATCTGGATCTGCTGCCCGGTAAAGCTATCTGCTACTCGGGCTTCAGAGATGGTCAGCGCCCTGGATTGAAATACCCTAACTATGAGCAAGTAAGAGAGGATCTGCTGCTGCTTCACAAACACTGGAGATATATCCGGTTATTTGACTGTGATCTGCATGCAGAAATAGTGTTGGATGTAATCAGAAACGAAGACCTTCAATTTCAGGTAATGCTTGGCGCCTACATCGAAGCAGAAGTCAATAACTTCAATTGTCCATGGGACGGTGGAATACACCCAAAAAATGTGCTTGAACAGAACGCTAAAAACAACAGCAACAAGATGTTAAAGCTCGCAGAACTTGCCAATCGTTACTCAGATATCATTTTTTCCCTTTCTGTTGGAAATGAAGCGTCTGTAGACTGGACCGATCATCTCGTTCCCACAGAGCGCCTTATTAAGTATGTACGCGATGTAAGAGAACGTGCTAACCAACCGATAACGTTTTGTGAAAACTATGTACCCTGGCTATCCAAGCTCAACACATTAGCTCATGAATTGGATTTCATCTCCATTCACACCTACCCCGTATGGGAGTATAAAAATATCTATGAAGCTCTGGACTATACAAAAGAGAACTATTGGTCTGTAGCCAACAGATATCCTGATAAGCCCGTGGTCATTACCGAAGCCGGTTGGGCTACCAAATCCAATGGCAAAGGCATACTCCGCGAAAATGTGAATGAGGAGTATCAAAAAATCTATTTTGAAAAATTGATGGATTGGGCTGAAAAGGAAAATATTCTTACGTTTTTCTTTGAAGCTTTTGATGAAACCTGGAAAGGTTCACCCGAGCCTTTAGAGCCTGAAAAACATTGGGGAGTGTTCAAAATCGACAGATCTCCAAAACTTGTTATTAAGAATGCAACGATATAATGAGCGCTAATTTAATCCCTCTAAAGATGTCATTTAGCATGTGGTTAAATTTTTCGTTCGGAAATTTACAGCCAAAAATATCGAAGGTTAACACTCTCCTCTTCTGATTTAGATGTGATTAGGTATAATTTTTTCACAGGATGGAATTCTGTAAGCAACTTTTTGGGTTGAATATCGAAAACTGTTAGGATATGTTTAATAAACAATCTTACTTATGCCATCACTTGATGACTATTAAATAATATGCCTGTTCATCTTTGAAACGACTGCTTACATACTCATTTCTCCTCTTTCTGCAGGTATTTACAGCAGAGGCACAACAAATTCCGGATAAGGGAGTCCCTTTTTTAAAAAATTACACTCCTGTTGAATATAACAATCAGGGAAAAGTGTGGGATATCGATTCCGCCTCTAATGGTATCGTTTACATGGCTGCAGACAGGGGACTGCTTGAATTTGACGGGAATAGCTGGAAGAACTTCAGAGGGAGCGATGGAATCACCCGTTCGGTACATGTGGTAAACGATTCTTTAATTTATACCGGCTCAGACCTTGATTTTGGCGTTTGGAAGAGAAATCCTTACCTCGAGTTTGAGTACAGATCTCTTTACCCATTTCGCGAAGACCTGTTAGAATTAAATGAAGAGTTCTGGGATATCCATCAAGTTGGTGATGACATTCTTTTTATTTCTGCTTTCAATATTTATTTATATCGAAATGAAAATCTCACCAGAATTTCTGCACCTAACCGATTCAACAACAGCTTTAAGGTTAATGATAAACTTTACTTATCAGATGAAGATTCCGGTCTGTATCTTTTTAGTGAACTTACATTAAATTCGATATTTGAATCTCCGGAAGATTTTGATATCGAAATTTCTGGCATCTACCACCACGATGATCAAATTGTGCTGGTTACCTATAATTCGGGTTTGTTTTATTTAGAGTCCGAAGAAATAGTTGCAATAGACTCTCCTATTTCCCGAACAGTCAGAAATTCCAATGTATTTAGTTTCGAACAGATTGATGAAAACTATCTGGCATTTGGCACAGTACAAAACGGACTCTATATCAGTGATATGGATGGAAATATCATCCATTACATCAACAGAAACAAAGGATTGACAAATAACACAGTTTTAAGCCTTCACTACAGCCCTAACCATCAGTTATGGATGGGGCTGGATTATGGAGTTACTTCCCTTGATTTAAAAAAACAACTGATGTTTTTTTACGACTTCAGAGGTGACTTTGGGACAGGTTATACGGCTCAGCTTAAAAATGGAACATTTTTCCTGGGTACTAACAAAGGTCTCTTCAGATCTCCGTGGGAAGACCTTGTTAACAGTGTTGAGTTTTACAGGTTTGATCTTGTTCCTGAAAGTGAAGGACAGGTCTGGACTCTTAAACTGATCGACGGCGAACTTTTTGTTGGCCATGATCGTGGGCTGTTTATTTTGAATGACAACACTTTGGAACGCCTTAGTAATCAGCAGGGATACTGGACGCTGACACGCTACAAAGATTACCTTTTGGGAGGCACCTACAACGGAATTTCTGTTTACCAAAAAGAGGAAGGTGAATGGACTTACCTGAAGCGGATGGAACTTATACGGGGTTCCATCAATCAGCTTATTGCTGAAAATGATAATATTATCTGGGCCAACATACCCAATTTTGGCATCGTACGTGCAGAACTTAATGAAAATCTTGTTCCTGTAAACAGAGACATTTTTCCGATCGATCGGTTTGAAGGAACCGACCCGTCTATTAGATTGGCAGACAGTTCAATCAGCGTAGTTACAAGCGAGTTTGAATATATATTTTCAGCCGATGACGTTGATTTCAGTTTTAAAACGGAAGTTGATGAGCGTACTGAGTCTGAAAATATGATGCCGTGGATCTACCAAACTGTCCCCCTCAGTGAAAGCATACAGTTCACCCCTCTTTACAACGGATTTGCTTTTAAATATTTGGATGATCACTATTTTGATCAGATCGGTAATACTAACCTGATTTTCAGAGGAGTTGAGGCGTACAATAATGAAGAGAGGATTCAAGCTTTTGCGGGTGAAACAATCCCGCATATTTATAACAATCTGCGGGTTGAGTTTTTAGTGCCAAATCAGCGAAATGTTCTTTATCAATATCGCCTGAGTAGAGATATGGAGTGGAGTTCGTGGTCTGAAGAGAGTGGCGCTGATTTAATCAATCTATCGTTTGGGAACTACGAGCTTTTTGCCAGGGCTAAAATAGACGGTACAGTCTATGAGCAATCATCTATGAATTTTAGAATTGCGACACCTTGGTATTTATCCTGGTACGCATACATCGTATACATTTTATTGATTTCACTATTAGTTTTTCTTCTGTATCTGTGGCAAAGGCATACGTTCAGAAAACAGGAAAAACAGTATTTGATCAGCAAACAGCAATCCTTGCGGGAGCAAGCTGAAAAACATCGCCAGAAAATTCTTCGCCTCGAACAGGAGCGCCTCCAGGAAGATTTTAATCAGCTAAAAAAACAGCTTAAAGACAAAACTATAGAGCTTGCAAATAAAGCTAAGGAGAGTGAAAACAAAAACCGGCTGATCGAAAAATTGAAGAATAAGTTTAAAAAGATCGAAGAGAGCTCTGAGATTCCTAAAACTCGTTGGAAAGAGATTCAAAAATTGCTTGACTCATATTCCATTGAAGAGGACAATACGTTCGAAATTCAGATGGATCAGCTGCACCAGGAATTTTTCCAACGGCTGAAAAACGAATATCCGCAACTTTCAAGCAATGATCTTCGCCTCTGTGCCTATCTTAAACTTGGATTTAATTCCAAGGAAATTGCCGACTTTATGAACATTCAGCCCTCAAGCGTATACATCAACCGCTCTCGCCTCCGAAAAAAACTGGACTTGGATACAGATCAGGACCTGCACGAGTTTCTGGGTTCTATATAGGCGGTGTTTTTCAATTTTTACATCACAATACTAAAACAGCTTGATGGCAGTAAGGCATCACCACTGCTATACATAAGCATTCAGTATAAAAAAGATAACAACTCCGGTTACAGAGACATATAGCCATATCGGCAACGTCCATTTCGACACTTTCCGGTGGGTTGAAAATTTACCGGCAAATGCAAAGTAATAGCTCGTGAGTACCAGCGGCACTACAAACGCCGATAGTATGATGTGGCTGATCAGTATGAAAAAGTAGACCGGCCTGATTAATCCCTCGCCCGGAAATGGCGTATGCCCTACAAAGTTGTGATAAACCAGGTAGCTAATCAAAAACAGAGATGATGTAATGAACGCGGTGAGCATGAATTTCATATGAGTAACATACTCCCTTTTCTTAATCGCTAAAAAGCCCAACACGATAAATACCGTACTTGCACTGTTTAAGAGAGCATTCAGAGCAGGAAGATTGGCCACCCAGGCTGCTGTTTCATCTGCCGTTTCCCTGAAATAGATTAACCAAATCAAAAACAGAAAGGCTGCACCACTAATGAGAAGTATTACTCCTATTGCTTTTGTTACACTGATATTCTTTAAAAAATCTACAGTTAGTTCGTCGCTGTTTATTCTATTCATTTTAAATTGTACGGATTACTTCCAATTTTTGCGCTCAAAAATACGTGATTTCAGGATGAATATTTCGATTATTCTATAATTTTATACAGATCGAAAATCATAATTTTTGTACTTCGTGAACCAAAATGTGTACCTGAAAAATTCCTAAATGGAGTAGCTTCAGAGATTTTAAAGGTTTAAAAAATCTGTATTATTCGGTTTATCAAACACCTGATGGGCAATAGAAAAAAAACCTCAATTTTTGAGCAATTTATAGATCTGTCCATTATCTTTGTTTGCAATCGCTGTAGACGGTTACCGAAGCAATTTTATTTAGAATGAGTTTAAATACTCAAATTCACCTCATTATAGGTATGCAGAATTTATTATTTTCGCTACCTTCTTGGCTGATTTGCTTCCTGTAAATTTTACAATAAGGAATGGATAATATTCAATAATTCTTATGGCTCAGATTTTTCCTAAATGGGTTGATAATGCACCCAAACGAATTCTTATAGGTTCTATCATACTTTTAAATGCCATTATATTTGGTATTTGGTATTTCTTCTCACCTGAATTTACCGATGTAGGGTATATGCCTGAACAACCGGTTCCATTTTCTCACCAGGTACACGTGGCTCAGCTGGGAATGGATTGTCAATATTGTCATACACAGGTAGAAGAGTCTCGACACGCTAATATTCCGGCAACACAAACTTGTATGAACTGTCACAGCCAAATCCGTACAGATGCGGAAAGCCTGCAACCGGTACGTGACAGTTGGGAAACCGGCGATCCAATTGAGTGGGTGCGGGTTCACATGCTGCCTGACTACGCTTATTTTAATCACGCAGCACACGTAAATGTTGGAGTTGGCTGCGAATCATGCCACGGTCGTGTAGATCGTATGGAAGTTGTTTATCAAGCTGAACCGCTTAGTATGGGATGGTGTCTGGATTGTCACCGTGAGCCTGAGAAACATGTACGCCCTGTATCTGAAGTAACGACAATGGGCTATTCAGTTGAAAATCAACTTGAACTAGGACGTGAACTGGTTGCTAAACACAACATTAACGCTCCTACTTACTGTCAAAGTTGCCACTATTAATTGTTTGATCTAATTCAAACCCTGAGTTTCAATTTAATATTCTGTAAAGAATGAGTGATCAGTCAAATCAAACTACTTTCTGGAAAAGTTTAAACGAACTTGCCAAAAACGAAGAGTACAAAAAGTACTCTGAAAGAGAATTTCCTGAGAATGCTACCGAAATGACCGATCAGGTTTCTCGACGGAGCTTTCTTCGCGTTATGGGAGCCTCTATCGCATTGGCCGGGTTTGCATCATGTCGTAAACCGGTTCAAAAAATTCTTCCATATTCAAAACAGCCTGAAGATCTCGTACTTGGTGAGCCAAATTTCTACGCAACCAGTATGCCGTTCCAGGATACCGTAACCGGTCTTCTTGTAGAAAATAATGAGGGACGCCCTACCAAACTTGAAGGGAATGATCAGCATCCGGCAAGTGGCGGAAGAACAAATATTTATAATCAGGCTGAAATATTAAACTTATACGATCCTGATCGTTCAAGATCACCACGCAGAGAAGATGAATCTGTTTCTAAAGAAGATTTTATTCAATTTGCCTCTGAGCATTTTTCAGATCGCAACAGAAGAGTTCTGTTTATAAGCGAAGCAAACTCATCTCCTACATATAACAGAATCAAAGAAAATGCGCTTCAAACATTTTCGAACGCCAACTGGGTTACTTTCGAGCCGTTTAATGATGACAATGCCATTGAAGGAGCTAATATAGCATTTGGCAGTAGGCTCAGAACGGTAAATCATTTTGATAATGCAGACGTTGTCGTTTCTCTGAATGATGACTTCATGAGTCCTTATGGACATAAAAACAGTGTTGAAAATGCATATAAGCTGACATCGCGGCGAAAAGTAAACAGCACAGACGACACCATGTCGCGTATTTACAGTGTTGAGAACTCTTTTACTTCTACAGGTTCTTATGCAGATCACAGACTGAGATTGAAGACGTCTGAGATTGAACCTTTTACCTATGCACTGGCGGCAAAACTTTCAGAAAGTGTAAACGGATTAAATGCATTTAGTAATCTGTCCAACGAATTCATTAACCATGAGTGGGTTGACAAACTGGCCGAAGACCTCCTTGCTAATCAAGGAAATTCAATTGTAAGCCTCGGTTTTGATCACTCCTCTGCTGCACATGCTGCCGTTGCCGCAATCAACTCGGCATTGAACAATGCAGGGAATACCGTTACGTATCACGAAATACCGTACTACGCAGATCAGCATCAGACTGAAGCCTTTTTAGAGGCAATGGATGAGATGAAAGCAGGCGTTTACGATACTGTAGTATTGATCGGAACAAATCCTGTTTATTCTGCTCCTTCCGATCTGGATTTTGCACTTGCATTCGGCAACGTTGATACGAAGATTCATCTTTCTGACTACTATAATGAAACTTCCAAAGTTGCCAACTGGCATGTTAACAGGGCACACTTCCTGGAAGCCTGGGGAGACGGTCTTTCTTATACGGGACAGCGATCCGTTATCCAACCACAAATTTTACCTCTTTTTGACGGATTAAGTGAAGTTGAGTTTTTAAATACCATTGTTACTGGTGAAGAGAGTGTTGGTTACGATCTGGTTCAAGAGACATGGAGAAATTATTTAACATCAGACTTTAACCGAAGTTGGGAAACAGTTCTGCATGATGGAATTGACACTGACAGCGGTTTTGATTCAGTAAATGTATCTCTAAGATCCGGATTTACTTCTGATATTCGGCCTCATTTAAACGCAGAACCGATTTCCGGTATTGAAATAACGATTAAGCCGGATGCGACTCTTTTTGACGGCCGTTTTGCAAACAACGGATGGCTGCAAGAGCTGCCCGAACCTATGACAAAAATTACATGGGATAACGTTGCACTCATGAGCCCAAGCACGGCAGAGTCACTTGGACTACCGCCTGAACAAAGTTTTAAATCGAATGACGTACCTACGGTTCGTATTTCTGCCGGAGAAAACAGTATTGAAATTGCAGCATGGGTACTTCCCGGGCACGCTGACAATTCTATTACTTTAACTACAGGTTATGGACGAGATAATGTTGGTCGTGTTGCCGACGGAGTAGGAGTTGACACCTATCCCCTGCGTACAAGCGATGCAATGTTCTTCAGACCGGCTGATGTTGAAAGAACGGGCAGTAAATATGAAATTGCCTGCGTTCAGGATCACAATAATATTGAAGGCCGTGACATGGTTCGCGAAGCTACACTCGAAGAGTATCGCGAAAATCCTGAGTTTGCCACATTCAAAAGTGTTCACGGCTTTGAAGTACCGGGTATGAAGGAAGCCCTTGCTGAAGGCGACGACAGAGGCCCTATATCACTCTTCAATGAACAGTATGGACCCGATCACCAACCTCAATGGGGTATGGCTATCGATCTCAATGCCTGTTTTGGATGCGGTGTATGTACAATTGCCTGCCAGGCGGAGAACAATATTCCCGTAATTGGTAAGCGTGAGGTTGGCCGAAGGCGTGTAATGCATTGGATACGTACCGATCGCTATTTTGAAGGCGACCGTGACAATCCAAAAGTATATCATCAGCCTGTACCGTGTATGCACTGTGAATTGGCTCCTTGCGAGCAGGTTTGTCCGGTTGCTGCTACCACGCACAGTGAAGATGGTATGAACCAGATGACTTACAATCGGTGTATCGGTACCCGGTACTGTGCAAACAACTGTCCTTTCAAGGTACGACGCTTCAACTTTTTCAACT
>CAZHUP010000092.1:0-10459 GCA_964535495.1 uncultured Rhodohalobacter sp. | reverse complement strand
GAACGCCTGCCTGTCACGCAGGAGGTCGCGAGTTCGAATCTCGTCCGGATCGCTTAAAAGCTGCTCACAATGTGAGTGGCTTTTTTTGTTTGTGGGTGTGGTGTCTGTTGATGTTTCTACAATAACTCTACACAGCTCTTCTAAAACCAGAAAAAGGCTAAGAGTGGAAATAATCTTTATGTACACATTCGATTATTTAAAAGTGATATCGTAATAAACAATCAATGGTTTGCTGATTACTTTATTTGGGGATCTCAGAGATATTAATTCCTTTTAGTGCAGGAGGTCGCGAGTTTCCCGAACCATCGGGATCCGGATCGCTTAAAAGCTGCTCACAATGTGAGTGGCTTTTTTTGTTTGTGGGTGTGGTGTCTGTTGATGTTTCTACAATAACTCTACACAGCTCTTCTAAAACCAGAAAAAGGCTAAGAGTGGAAATAATCTTTATGTACACATTCGATTATTTAAAAGTGATATCGTAATAAACAATCAATGGTTTGCTGATTACTTTATTTGGGGATCTCAGAGATATTAATTCCTTTTAGTGCAGGAGGTCGCGAGTTTCCCGAACCATCGGGATCCGGATCGCTTAAAAGCTGCTCACAATGTGAGTGGCTTTTTTTGTTTGTGGGAGATTTTGGTTTTGCACAGTTGGCTTTAAAGCCTGCTCCCCCTTGTCTTCAGGATGATCGACCATTTCCTCCAACTGGCGAATCGGAACACAAAAAATTGGACTCAATAAATTTGAAACAGTTTTTTTGTTATAAAGGGATGTTGCACTTTATTTTTTATGGCTATCCATTATAGAGATAATCCAAGTTTATTTACTCTCATCTGAAACTGTTTGATGGCGTAGTTTAAGAACCACTCTTTTTCCAGGTTAAATGGTATCTCATCATACGGCTCAAATATTTCATGTATGATATTTGTTGCATCATCTAACAGAGTAGTAAGCTCTTCTTTTGCGGTTTCTATTAAATCCGGATTTTCTTCTAGTATCCTATTTATAAGATAAAGTCCGTATGCAATGTGGCGAGATTCATCTTGCTTCAACTTGTTGAGCCCATTCCTAAGGCCAGGTAATAAATCTCTATCTTCAAGCATGTTGTAAAACGCCGCGTAACCGGTTTCAGCAAGCGTGCCCTCTACTATCATGTTATATGTGATTGAAGCTCTTAACTGGTTAAGAGGGGAGTGATCGTGATCTAATGAAGAGAGAGCATAAGGTAGTTTTTCATAAAAGATCGTTTTGTAGAATGGCTTATGATATTGTTCAGCATTCGGTATTCCTTTAAATACACTTTGATTATACCTTGAGAAAAATTCCACGTGTTTTGCCTCTTCCCATAAAAATGACGTAAGATAAATCTCCTCCTCAAGCCTACCTTCACTGCTAATTACTTTGATTAATGGCAGTAGATCCGAGGTTACAGCCTCTTCTCCCGCAATAAAAAGTGATGATAAATGGTGAATAATCTCTTGCTCTTCTCCTGATAAGCTGTTCCACTGCTCTATATCCGTTGTCAAATCAATATCTGTCGGATTCCAGATTCCGAATTGCTTTGCTTTCTGAAATAACTTCATTGGAAAGCTTTGATGATCAATCCCTTCACGGGTTGTCTTGAAAGAATTCCTTTTTTGAGAAATCTCTGCTTTTTTGGACTTATCTAACTTTTTATCTGTAAAACCACTTGATAGGTTTGGTGCTGACTTCATCAGTTCAGTTGCGGCCTTTCTCTGTGTTGACAATAGAACTAAACTCCCCTTTTCTAATTTGATCCTGCCAAGCATAATTAACTTTGTTGGATCTCCTTCATTTTCAATCAATCTGACCCAGATTTTTTCATCTGCCTTTAAAATGACATCTGCTTTTTTTTCATCACTTTGATTGCCATACCGGATCTCTTCACATTTACCGTACTTAAGATCGATATAAATTCCTGATATCTGATTCTCTTTTAAAGTTTCAGATACCGGATTAGTTATTCTTAAAAGTATCGGGGCATTCCATGATTTACCATGATAATTGTAGTTTTGACTACTGTTTATATTTTCTTTCCACTTTTTCATCCACTCATTAGTGAAATAACCGGATTTATTTCTCTTGTTCTTCTTTTTAAACCACATAGTTCAAAATCTTTTCTTGTTTCAATTCGTTAGGTCAGATAAATCTACATAAGAGTAACATTTATTATTTCATTAATAAACGGTATTTTGTAAGACTCTACCAAACACTATAAAATAGCATAAATAGATAAAAAACAGATAGATATGGAAAGTTTATATCCCACTTATGATGTGATTGTTGTGGGAGCTGGCCATGCAGGGAGCGAAGCTGCTGCTGCATCAGCCAAAATGGGCGCTAAAACTCTTCTCATAACCATGAACCTGGATGCCATCGCGAAGATGTCTTGTAATCCGGCGATGGGAGGGGTAGCTAAAGGCCAACTTGTGAGAGAAATTGATTCGCTTGGAGGGTTAAGTGGTTTGGTTAGTGATCAAAGTGGTGTTCAATTTAGGATGCTGAATCGAAGCAAAGGGCCGGCAATGTGGAGTCCGCGTTGTCAAAGTGATCGCTCGCTCTATTCTAATTTAATGAGAGAGAATTTAGAGAAAATTGACAACCTTTTTTTTCGCCAGGATAATGTAGTTGATATAGTAACTGACAGTGACGGAAAACATGTAAAAGGAGTTGTTACCCAAACGGGGCAGACGTTTGAAACTAAATCTGTTATTCTAACCAGCGGTACTTTTTTAAACGGTGTCATTCATATAGGTGAGAGCAAATATGGAGGTGGTAGATCAGGTGAGCGAGCCTCTGTTGGAATTTCTGCTTCCCTGGAAAAATTGGGTTTTGAAATTGGAAGGTTAAAAACAGGAACCCCTCCCAGGATTGACGGACGCTCTATTGATTATTCTAAGCTTGAAGTGCAATATGGAGACGAGGACCCGAGTCCTTTTTCTTTTATGACGGATAATCTTCCCGGTGTAGATGATCAACTAACTTGTTGGATTGGTTATACAAATGATGCTGTTCATGAAATGCTGAAAACCGGCTTCGACAGAAGCCCAATGTTTAACGGCAGAATAAAATCCATAGGCCCGAGATATTGCCCAAGTATAGAGGACAAGATTAATCGTTTTGCCGACAAAGATAGACATCAGTTATTCCTGGAACCGGAAGGGTGGAGTACATACGAAATGTATTTGAATGGGTTTTCTACATCACTTCCGGAGGATGTTCAGTATCATGCTTTGCGAACTATACCGGGATTTGAAAAAGCTGTTATGCTGAGACCGGGATATGCAATTGAGTACGATTATTTTCAGCCTCATCAAATTAAGAGGTCTTTAGAAACAAAGATTGTAAACGGTCTTTTCTTTGCCGGCCAGATCAACGGAACAACGGGATATGAAGAGGCAGCTTGCCAGGGATTAATGGCCGGCATCAATTCTGCTCTTTATGTGCAAGAAAAAGAACCTTTCGTTATAAAAAGATCGGAAGGATATATCGGGGTACTTATTGATGATCTAATCAATAAAGGCACAGAAGAACCTTATAGAATGTTTACCTCAAGAGCTGAGCATAGAATTTTACTAAGGCAAGATAATGCCGATCTCCGGTTAACTGAATTGGGAAGAAATATTGGCCTTGTTGATGATGAAAGATTTGAACGTTTCTCTAAAAAGAAGAATCAGATAGAGCGGCTATTTGACTTGATCGAAAACTATACGGTTCGCCCCGAAAAGATGGACCCCATGTTAAAAGAGAAGGGCACTTCGACGCTTTCTCAGCCAGTGAAAGCCAAAACCCTTATCCCGCGCCCCCAATTAACGCTAGATGATCTTCTTGGAGCGGATGATGTGCTAAGTGAAAAAGTTTACAACATCACATCGAACAGGGAAGTTTTAGAGCAGGTAGAAATACAGATTAAATACGAAGGTTATATCAAACGAGAGTTTGAAATGGTAGAGGAGATAGCCAATAAAGAGAATGCGGAAATACCTGAAAAGATTGATTATCACAAAATTAAAAGCCTTTCATCCGAAGGTCAGAGCAAGTTGAGCAAGGTGCAGCCTGAGACTATCGGTCAGGCCTCAAGAATTAGCGGTGTATCAGCCAGTGATATTGCTGTTTTGATGATTTATCTTAAAAATTAAACAAACTGTTTCACGTGAAACATCAAATTAAAGAGATTAAAGTTAACCAAGAGGTGTTAACCAATACAAGAGAACTGTACTCAAATTATCGAGAGCAATTGGAAGCCTATATTGATTATTTGCTCGAGTGGAATGAAAAAATTAACCTTGTGAGCCGCAATGTTTCACGTGAAACAGTCCGTGAACATGTCATTCACTCCTTAATTCCTGTTGAGTTGGGGTTGTTAAGTGAAGTTGAAGAATGGATAGATTCAGGTACGGGGGGCGGTTTACCCGGAGTGCCGTTGGCAATAGTGTTGGCGGAAAAGAAGTTTTACCTAAACGATAATGTGCGGAAAAAGATGAAGGCGGTCTCCGATATCGCTGATGCATTAAGTTTAGATAATGTTGAGATATTGGCAAAAAGTATATCACTGATTGGCCTTAAAACAGGGGCGGGGATTGTCACAAAACATGCCTTTAAAATAGACGATCTCCTTCGCTTAACGAAGAAAAAACCCTGGAAAAAAATTGTAATGTGGAAGGGAGTTGAGGGGGCTTATGACGAGATGAGCCGGGTTCATTCAAAAGTAAATTGCACCATTTATTCTTTTCATTTTGAGGATAATTTTTATGAAGGCAAGGGGTTGGTTGTTCTCGAAAAGTAATTAGTTTTCCTTTCTTTTTTATTAAATAGGCTACATCTTGGGTGGGGAGTTGTCCAGGAAGTTTGTGTACTCTATGGATTGATGATTGATTGAGGTTTTACACTTCTTAATTCGAAATAGGTAAATATATGTCTAGGCTTAAGAGTTCAGAGCGGCGCTTGAAATTGATATTGATGCTACAAGATTCTAAAAAGAGACTGACAGTCAATGATTTGGCGGAGGAGTTTGGCGTGAGCAGGCGTACAATTTTCCGTGACTTTAATTTCTTGTCAGATATTAATGTGCCGGTTACATGGGATGAGTATAGCGGGTATGGTGTGATTGAAGGGTATAAAATTCCACCTTTGATGTTCAATTCTAGAGAACTGGCAACCATAATGGTAGGGTTGAATTTTGTAAAATCGCAAGTTGATAAAAATCTGGTAGATGATGCTAAAGGCGTTGAAATTAAGATAAAAAACGTCTTACCTGATGATTTGAAAAAGTTTATGGATTCTTTGGATGACAGGACGGTAGTGGATCCTTTTTTACATTTTGGAGCGGATAAAAAAGAAGGGGGCAACTGGTATCTGCTGAGCAGTGCGATCTCGCAGCAAAAAAAAATAGAGTTTATTTACGAAAGTAAAAAAGATGGTGAAGTAAGTGTTCGGGAGGTAGATCCATATATCCTGGTATTTTATCGGGACCATTGGAATTTGATTGGATTTTCGCACAAAAGAGATGCGGTCAGGAATTTTGTATTGGATAGAATGAGTAAGGTGAAAATTTCTAACGAGAAATTTATTGAAAAATCAGGAATTGACGTAGAGGGCTTGATTTTTAATTCTAACGAGTCAGGGCAAAAAATAGAGGTACACATCGATGAGTCAGCAGAACGCCCGTTTAAAGCCAATCTGCCGGCTAAAATAATTAAGTTAGACAGGGTTGGTGGTGAAAAAATTAAGGTTTCCTTTAGGTTCGATAATTTGGACTTTCTGAACGAATGGTTGCTGCAATTCGGAAATCAAGTGAAAGTAATTGGTCCGGAATCTCTAAAAACAAAAAGAGAAAAGATGTTGAATAATATGTTAAACGAATTGAATAGTTAAATACATTATAAAAATTTGGAGCTGTAGTAAAAGTCAGCTTAAACAAAAAAGGCTCCGAAACCGGAGCCTTTTTTTATGACATATATTTGGCAGATTTTATTCTACTGATGGTGCATCTTCCTCTGAAGTTTCTTCCTCATTTACTACTCGAGTGACTGCGGCAATTTTACCATCTTCATCGAGGCGCATGATTCGAACACCTTGAGTGTTTCTGCCCATTGTTCGGATTCCCTTACACTGCATACGAATAATTTTACCACGTTCGGTAATCACCATAAGGTCGTCTTTATCTGAAACTTCCTTTAAGGCGATTAAGTCTCCGGTTTTTGGTGTAACCTTTAATGTAATCACACCTTTACCGCCACGGCTCTGCTCTCGATAATCATCAACAAGAGAACGTTTACCATAACCGTTTTCGGAGATAGCCAGAACGGATGCTTCATGTGTATTTTTGATAACAACCATATCTACGAGTACATCACCTTTATCGAGATTCATACCTCGAACCCCAGAGGTGTTTCGTCCCATTTCACGTGCTTCTTCTTCGTGGAATCGGATGGCACGGCCTGATTTATTTGCAAGGATGATATTACTGTCTCCATCAGTAAGCGCAGCTTCAAGAAGGCTGTCGTCATCTTTAATGTTAATCGCAATAATTCCATCCCGGCGTGGGCGGCTATAGGCTTCAAGCGAAGTCTTTTTAACCTGTCCCTGCTTTGTGGACATAATAATAGAGTGGGATTTTATGTACTCATCATCATCCAATGTTTTAACAGGAACAAAGGTCTTGATCGAGTCATCTTTATCAATTTCAATTAAATTGACAATCGCACGTCCGCGGGCCAACCTTGATCCCTCCGGTATTTCATAAACCTTTAACCAGTAACAGTTACCTTTTTCAGTGAAGAAGAGTATGTAGTTGTGATTTGTGGCAACAAACAGATGCTCAACATATTCATCATCCTTCGTTGTTGTGCCTTTCATCCCTTTACCACCACGGCGCTGGCGACGATACCCGCTCACAGGCATACGCTTGATGAAGCCTTTATTGGAGATGGTAACAACCACGTCTTCATCGGCTATCATATCCTCAATGTTGAAATCATCAGCTGAGTAAACAATCTGAGTTCGTCTCTCATCACCGTAACGGTCTTTCAACTCAAGCAGCTCTCGTTTAATGATTTCGTTTTGCTCTTCACGATTGGATAGAATTTCTCTGTATTCTGAAATTTGAGTTGCTATATCCTGATACTCAGTATCAATTTTATCACGCTCAAGTCCGGTAAGCTTTTGAAGTCGCATATCCAGAATAGCTTTTGCCTGAATATCAGTCAGGGCAAATTTTCTACGTAATTCTGTATTAGCCTCCTGAGGATTCTTTGATGCACGAATTGTCTTAATAACCTCATCAAGGTTATCGAGTGCAATCTTAAGTCCTTCAAGAATATGTGCGCGAGCTTCGGCTTGATCTAAATCATATATCGTTCTGCGTATAATTACTTCAACACGATGCTCAATGAACCTTGTTATCAACTCTTTGAGCGACATGACTTTAGGTCTGCCCTGAACCAGAGCCAGGTTGATCACACCAAAGGTCTGTTGCATCTGCGTGTACTTGTAAAGCTGATTAAGTACCACCCCTGCATTTGCACCTCGCTTGAGAATAATTACAATTCTCATACCTTCACGGTCAGACTCATCACGAATCTCTGAGATTTCTGTAATCTTTTCGTCACCGACTAGCTGTGCAACCTTTTGAATCAGTGTTGCCTTATTTACCTGATACGGTATTTCTGTTACAACAATCTGTTCCCGGGAATTTCTGAGCTCTTCTACATTAGCACGGGCGCGCATTGTGATTTTACCGCGTCCGGTTGAATAAGCTTCTTTAACACCTTCATACCCGTAAATGATACCTCCGGTAGGAAAATCAGGAGCAGTGATATGCTTCATTAACTCTTCCGTTTCAATATCCGGATTCTCAATTACTGCAACGGTACCATCAACCACTTCAGTTAAATTATGAGGAGCCATATTGGTAGCCATACCAACCGCAATACCGGATGCGCCATTAAGTAGGAGATTTGGCAACATGGACGGCAGTACAGTAGGCTCGGAAAGCGTATCATCAAAGTTTGTTTGATAATCTACCGTATCTTTATTGATATCTGTAAGAAGCTCTTCTGCCATTCTCTGCATTCGAACTTCAGTGTAACGCATCGCCGCAGCAGAGTCGCCGTCAATTGACCCGAAATTACCCTGGCCATCAACAAGAGGATAGCGAAGTGAAAATTCCTGCACCATTCGTACAATAGAGTCGTAAACAGCAGAATCACCATGCGGGTGATACTTACCTAAAACCTCACCAACTATACGGGCACTTTTCTTGTAATTCCGGTTGTGGAGCATTCCCAAATCGCTCATACCGTAAAGTATACGCCTGTGAACAGGTTTTAAGCCGTCACGTACATCCGGAAGAGCCCGGGATACAATCACAGACATCGAATAGTCGATGTATGATGATTGCATCTCATCTTCAATTGAAATAGGTATAATTTTCTCAGTAGCCATGTATAAGTATTAGTAGATGAATATTTTCTTAAATGTCGAGTTTTGCGTACTTGGAATTTCTTTCAATAAATTCCCGTCGTGGTTCAACGTCGCCACCCATTAAAGTAGAGAACATCTTATCGGCAGCAGCGGCATTTTCTACCGTTACTTGCTGAAGTGTTCGCGTTTCGGGGTCCATCGTAGTTTCCCATAGCTGTCCGGGGTTCATCTCTCCAAGACCCTTATATCGGGATACATCAAATTTTTTCTTCGATTTTTTTAACTCACGAATCAACTTGTCTCTTGTGTCATCATCCCAAGCGTAATCGATCTGCCCACGTGTAGATGTAATTCTATATAGTGGGGGAGTAGCTATATATACAAAACCATTTTCGATGAGCGGATGCATATATCGATAGAAGAAAGTGAGTAACAGTGTTCGAATATGAGAACCGTCGACATCCGCATCTGTCATAATGATAATTTTATGATAGCGAAGCTTTTCAAGCTCAAACTCTTCCTCATGACCCACACCGGTTCCCAGTGCGGTAATCATTGCCTGGATCTCTTTGTTTTCAAGTATTTTGTTGATTTTGGCTTTCTCAACATTCAAGATTTTTCCTCTTAATGGGAGGATTGCCTGAAAACTACGATTACGGCCCATTTTTGCTGAACCACCCGCAGAGTCGCCCTCCACAAGGTAAACTTCACTGTGGGCAGGGTCTTTAATGGAGCAATCTGCCAGTTTACCCGGTAATCCACCGCCACTCATTACACTTTTTCGCTGTATAAGCTGTCTGGCTTTACGGGCAGCTTCACGAGCTTCGGCAGCCAAAACTACCTTTTCAAGTATCTTCTTAGCAATTTTCGGATTCTGTTCGAGATAATCATTCAGCTTTTCATAAACAATGACTTCAACAGCACTTTGAACCTCGGAATTACCAAGTTTTGTTTTGGTCTGGCCTTCAAATTGCGGCTCGGCAACTTTGACACTCAAAACACAGGTCATACCTTCACGAAAATCCTCACCTGAAACCTGAATTTTACTATTAGATTTGATGATATTATTCTTTTCGGCATAGTTTTTAAAACAGCGGGTTAATGCTCTTCTAAAACCTGAGATGTGTGTACCACCTTCACGTGTGTTAATATTATTAACGTAAGAGTGTACATTCTCGGAATAGCCATTGTTATACTGAATAGCGAGCTCTACAGGTACATTTTCAACCTCACCGGACATATACATTGGCTCGGCCATTACCGATTCACGCGACTCATCCAAATATTGAACAAAATCTTTTACTCCGCCTGCAAAATGAAACTCAACATGATGTGATTCACTCTCTTCGTCCTCACGCTCATCGATGATTTCAACTGTGATCTCGGGATTTAGAAACGCGAGTTCACGCATTCGATCGGCGATGACATCAAATTTAAACTCAGTGGTTTGAGTAAAGATTTCCGGATCGGGCTTAAACTTAATAATTGTACCGGTGTCATCAGCCTTGCCGGCCTCCTGAAGTGGTTTTGTTGTAAAACCGCGCTCGAACTCCATAACGTAGATTTTACCGTCACGATGAATTTCTGCATTAAAAGTACTGGAAAGGGCATTCACACAGCTAACACCTACACCGTGTAAACCACCGGATACTTTGTAGGAGTCTTTGTCAAACTTACCACCGGCATGGAGTTTAGTTAGCACAACCTCAACGGCAGGCATGTTTAATTTCGAGTGCATGTCTACCGGAATTCCACGTCCGTTGTCGGAAATAGTAATTGAGCCATCTTCATGGATGACGACCTTTATATGGTCGCAATATCCGGCAAGTGCCTCATCAATAGAGTTGTCAACAACTTCGTTGATCAAGTGGTGAAGGCCGCGCTGACCGGTGTCGCCAATATACATTGACGGGCGTTTACGAACAGCTTCAAGACCTTCTAATACCTGAATATTCGAAGCTTTATAGTCAGATCCTTTCTTTTGTGCCATAAATGGGGTTGAGTGTGGTTAAA
>CAZHUP010000091.1:0-10516 GCA_964535495.1 uncultured Rhodohalobacter sp. | reverse complement strand
TCAAATTCGGTACTGCACGCCTGTGCAGTAAGTATAAAGAGAGCGATCAGTGTTAATTGTAAGCTCGATTTGTATTGTTGAGTCATTTTGAAAATCATATCTGTTATGGTTATTGAATGTTGTATCGGTCGCCCGGGTAGAGTATTCTATTTACGGTAGTGCCGGAATCCTCTGAAGAAGCTTTGACCACGGTTACCGTTCCTTCACCGATCACCCGGAAATCTGTTCCGTTATATACCACTGCCGTACTCTCATCGATGCCGATACCGGTTAGATCGGGGTGATCTTGCACAGCTCGTTCCAGTCTTTCCAGTCTGTTGCGTTCGGAAAAATGCTGATCGATGATCACATCCGGCCAGAAGCCAAAACCGTTCGACATAACCGGGATAAGAGCCCCGGTCTCTTCGTCGCGGTTGCTGTTGGCGATCATCACATCCGACATGACGGCAGCCCCGGCGCTGGTCCCACCGGCAGGAATTCCTTCAGCTACCCGAAGGCGAAATTCATCTGATACTCCGGCTTCATCCAGCGCATTCATCATCCGCTGTTGACTTCCACCCGGCATCCAGATCACATCGCTCTCACGGATGGCTCGTATGGCTGCCTGTGGATTGTCAAGATTCAACGCAATGCTGTTCTCAACACCCAGCTCCGCAAATACCTCGGATTGCTGCTCGCCGCGGTTTACCCAGTTATCGGGTGCCGTAGCGTGGGGAATGATTAAAACCTGCGGATCTTCTTTGTCACTCAGCGACACCAGGTGCCTCCGGATCTCATCGCTGAGCGGACCGCCCCCGGCAATGACCAGGTTTTGAGCCAGCACTTCCGTGGAGAGCAGAGACAATAGCAGTATGGCCAGAATGGACGTTTTTTTCATCGTTTTGATCGTTTACTTAATTTGAGTTTGAAAATCATGTCTACGGTGTCAGGATAGATTGTATGCATTGACCAACCGTTAAAAGCACTTATGGGTTAATCTGCCAATGATTCATTATTGCATATCTGAATAAAAAAATTGGAACATATTTTAAAATTACTGTAGTGGCTGAATTCGACTTATTCAAAACAAACATTGATTAAATATTTACTGTGACAACCCGGCTTCACTGACCAGGAGCAGCAGAGCTCGCTGAATTGCCAAATGACCATCTTTATTTAACCACCATTCATTCAGTGAATGACCACCTCCTCCTGCTCCGCCACGCCCAATGGTAACTGCCGGTACATTTAATGAAATCGGTATATTTGAATCTGTTGAACTTCGGGTTAAGCTGGGTTCAGACCCAAAAAACTGTGCTGTTGACATAGCCCGCTGAACCAGTGGTGTTTCCGGATCAATATCTCCGGATGGTCGATTCCCTATCATTTCGATGTCAACAGTGAGTTCCGGACCGCGACGACGCATCTCATTTTCATCATTCAGTGCTTTTAATACAGATTCTTGTAAGATCTCATCAATCTGTTCCAGACTTTCATTATTAACTGATCTCATATCCACCTCCATCCACGATTCGAAAGGGACGGAGTTGACAGAAGTACCGCCTTCAATACGTCCAACATTATAGCTTGTTCTGGGGCCTTCCCGAGTAAACGCATCAGCCTCCTGACTAAAATAGTTCATAGCTTTTCCCAGTGCATGCGCCGGGTTTGCCAGTCCAAAACTTCCCCATGAATGACCACCGGGGCCCTCGAATGTCACCCGATATCGATGAGATCCAAGCGCCTGATTGACTATTCTCCCAATACCTCCGCCATCCACGGCAATCCACGAATCAATGTGGGTGCCCGATTCACCAAAAAGATGCTTTACTCCTCTCAGGTCTCCCAGTCCTTCCTCGCCAACGGTGCCCACAAAAATTACATCATCCCGGGTCTGTACATTTTCGTGTTCCATTGCTCTAAGTACGGTAAGTACAACCATCAATCCCCGGGTGTCATCCCCAATTCCCGGAGCATACAGAGTATCTCCCCGCATCTCCACAGTCACATCAGTTCCTTCCGGGAAGACGGTATCCAGGTGAGCATTCAGAGCTACAGTTCTATTACCTTCATTTCCTTTTCTGAGTGCCAATACATTGCCAATCTCATCCAACCATACAGAATCGGCACCGGCTTCTTCGAGCATCTCTTTATACTTTTTGGCTCTCCGTTCCTCTTTAAAAGGCGGGGCCGGAATTTCGGTAAGCATAATAAGATCTTCAGTCGTTTTGGAATCAATCTTCTCAATATAGTTGAATGCATTAATTATCGACTCCTTACCGGCTATCTCATTAATCTCGTCGAGATACTTGGCAGACTGGGCATTCAAGGTTGAAGAAATACTAAAAAGTACGACTAGGCTTAATACATAAACTGCAGAATATTTTCTAAATAAATTTTTCATAAATCTTACTCCTCTAGCGAATTAACAACTATTTCGAATACACGGCCAATGTCGCCATAAGTAACTCGCTGACCCGAAACAGCAGTATCTGTTCTATGAACAAATACCAGATCCAGGTTTGGCACTACTGCCAGTACATGCCCCCTAGCTCCGCGCGCGGTATAGGTTCCTTCAGGTACCTGCTCCACACTGTCAAAATGTTGTCCGTCTACTTCCACCCACCACATGTAGCCGTAGCCTCCTCTGTCGCCACGTTCATCGGAAAGAACTGAGTGCGCCATTGTGCTCTCTTCAACCCAACCTTCGGGAAGTACTCTTTCACCATCCCAAATGCCGTCATTCAGAAAGAGATGACCAAACCTTGCTAAATCACGTGTACTTATTACAAAAGGGTAAGCGGCATGTTGTGATTCTTCGCCGGTAACATAACGTCCATCTTCGGGTACGTAATCCTGCATTCCTATTGGATTGGCAATACGCTGCTTAAAGGATTCATGTATCAGTTCACCGGATAACATTTCATAAATGGTTCCGGACGCATTGAAATCCCAGTTGTTGTAGTGGTAATTGGTTCCGGGAGCGTGTGAATGCCTTTCAGGTTTGGCAGCCGTCATCGACGCAGTTTCAAAAAGCGCCGGATGGTAAATACCTGACCTCGCCTGAAGAAGCATTTGAACCGTTGCTTGTTTTTCAGTATCACTCAAGCCCTCATTATCATCAATTTCAAGGTCCTCCATCGTTGCATCTAAATCAATTACACCCTCCGAGACCTGAATTCCGTATAGTGCACTGAGAAAACTTTTACGAATTGAGTGAGATCGATATTTGTATTCCAGATCACCCCATGAATCCACAATTTTTCCTTTATGAATAATCATTATTGAGGCGGTGTCCAGTTCATCCGTCAGCTCACGGGCTTTTTGCAATCCTTCCATCGACCATCCATTTGCTTCGGGATCGGCCATCACTTCCCATTCAACACCCGGGAATGCCATTTCACCTCTATCATCTACGGCACATGATCCGAGTGTAAATAGTATCAGAAATACAATTGTTAAACTTTTTGATAAGTATCTCATAGCAATTTTTTTGTATGTGAATTAGGGATTAGACAGTTAATTAATTTTCACCAGGGTCATATTCCGGATTACCAAATGGGTAGTACTGCTCAATGTCTATATTCTGATAATCGAGAGCGTTAAGCCGAACTGTACCAAACCAGTCTCCGGGGGCATCTACAATATGTATGGTCTTGGCGTAGCCTGTTTCGTCAAATCCCCTGCGAAAATGAACTCTGCTTTTTAGCACGAATACATCGTAATCGTCGGGATCAACCGGGCCTACCCGAGAACGGGCAGGGGTGGAGTTCTGCTGATAACCCGGGGCGAGTAACAGCATATTCCCATCTCCGAAAGCTATGGCTGCTGCTTTGTCGTACCCCCACTGTGACCCTCTCCAGACAAGTTCACCTTCTATTCTTACAGGATCACCGGCTTGCTCTCCCGTATAGCCACCAACCTCCATATCAAATGGGTCGCCGGGTTGTAAATCCTGCTCCCAGATTGTATCCAGTGTGGGCTCATCTGTCAATGCTGATATGATAAACTTATTCACACCCTGATCTATCAGCTCCCTGAGCGTCCAGGTAGCATCACCCGGTCGATCCCAATAGTCGCCAAGCACAACAGGGGTTTCACCGGCAGCAATTGCTTGTCGAGTTAACCGAACGGCTTCCTCAGGTGAGGGGTACTCTCCATGAGCCCATTCACTTCGTACGCGCCAGATATACTCTGCCATATCTGTGGCAATCTCATCAGCCAGTTCCTGATCATTATTGGTCATCACATGAATACTTGTGCCTAGAGTAGGAACGTCCGACCATGGAAACCCCAGAAAGACACTTACGTAAGCTCCCGGCTCCCTGTCCTCCCATCGCCGGGCCCGTTCCATCACATCCATTATAGGTGACTGCCCCGTCCACTGGAGAATTGTAGCCGTTAAAATTGGAGGGCGTCGGGTTGCGGTGGTCGGTTCATAATTTCCGCGCATAACATTTCGCAGATACCTCGAAGCTCTTTGACCTTGCCGGTATGCGTCATAATGTGGAAACCGTTTGGTAACAAAAGCGCCATCAGCATACTCTAAAAATTGTTCATCCTCGTTTCCATGAAGGTCAAACGTACCGACGATCGGAACATCAGGGCCAACCACTTCACGAAATCTTTTCGCCATTTCAGCCTCCGGCCGATCGATATTACGCACAGCCATAGCTCCGTGAAGAGACAAATAGACACCATCAACCGGCATTGCCTCCTTCAGGTCTTCAAGCATTAAATTCACAAAGTGATCAAATGCCTCCTCCTGATTCCAGCTTCTGGATGTTCCGCCAAAAACTCCTCTCGGTGTTGACAAGCCGATCAGATTAATGTCACCAAGCTCTTCTGATTGAGCTACAAAACCCCTCATATAGCTGCTTCTGCTAAAAACATCATCTCCGGTTACCGGTTCGCCCTGAAATGTCCAGTCTTCAATTCCTGGATCACCGCCGGGACAAAATGTGCATGTTTCGTGAGAAAAACGTACAACGGCTACATTATATTCATCCTTATCAGACTCCATTTCACACGAAATCGCTGTAAACATAACAGCAAAGAGTGCCGTTAACAGTACCAATTTTTTCATATCTGGAAGATTTAGTTAAAAATATATCTTGAAAACACCTTTTCAGGCCGGGTTATATATCATCAGTAATGTATTGATGCATCATTTTCATTATGGCATCTGCAAACGCTTTTGAAAACTCCATTCGATGGATATCGGTATCGCGCACACCTTCAAAGTTTGCCTCAATCTGCATCCCGAAAACATTTGGATAATCTTCTGAAGTATACCGACGTGTGTTATATCCTCCGGTAAAATAAGCTTCGTTTGGATAGGGATAGGGGTCATCCAGGCTAGGCACAGATGGAAAATTACTTCTCTCCATTAGTGTTCCGAAAGCATCTTCTGCAAACATCAGGTCATGAAAGCTCACATCGTCACGGCTACTCAAAAGATTTTGGAACGAGGATTTTTCCCCGTGCTCTACTGCAATAGATTCGTCATCAAAGCTAGCGCGCAGTTCGCTTTTGCTAAGAAGGTAACCCAGTTCAAGGCGCTGAATGGAGTGACCATGTCCGTGAAGATCTATAAAAATCGCTTTGCCAAACTCTTCCACAGTTGCAGTTATGGCACTCTCAATCTGTTTATGATACTCTTGCCACACTTCGATACCCACACTATTACCGCACGTAGCAGACTGCATACCCCTGTTCAGATCAATTTTTCGTCTTGAAATAAGAGCAGACACGATATAGGGGCGTACTCCATATTTATTGTAAAGCTGATCTCCCATATCATTGGCAAGCTCTGTCGTATTTCGGTCACGAACGGTGGTAATATTCGGGCATGATCGATCTGGAATTTTTTCCGGCATAAGTGTACCTCCATGCGGTGCACTGATAATAATGGGGATATCACCCTCTTTTACATCAATCCACGCAGAAATATCTATTTCCTGATTCGGTTCTGTTTCCGAAACAGCGGGTTTATGCTCTACACCACAATTTGTTAACCAGAGCAGAGAAGAAAGAAAAAGGCTGTTAATGAGAACTTTTAAAACATGCAAAATGACGTGGTTTACAGTATCAAATCTAAATCATTCAATCCTGTTTAAATTTGAATTCAATTGAGCAATTTTTGAGCCGGGCACAGCACCTGATTTTCAGTGCTGTACCATCAACTCAACTTTTTAATAATCTATTCGAATCAGATATCCTTCACATGAACATCAAGCCAGTCCACCCAGCGAGTCCACATATCAAGCAGGGTTTCTTCTGCAGCAGGGCCGTGTCCCTCATACGGATACATGTATAGAGCAGATGTTTTACCCATGCTGTTCAGCGCATGGAACATTCTCCAAGAATTTTTTGGCCATGTACCTACATTCTGGTCAATTTCACCATGATACATCAGGAATGCGCCGTCCAGGCGGTCGGCCCAGAAAATCGGCGACATCTGTACGTATCGGTCCATACCTCTCCAGAGATCAGCTCGCTCACGCTGGAACCCAAATGGTGTGAGGGTACGGTTGTAATTTCCTGCCCCCGCAATTCCCGCTTTAAAGAGAGAAGTATTAATCATCGCATGGGCGGTGCCAAACGCACCGTAGCTGTGACCGCCAATGGCAAGCCTGTGGCGATCAACATATCCGCGAGCCGATGCACTGTCAACAACAGCGGTACTGTTTTGGACTACGCTCCAGATAAAGTTGTCGTTTGACGTGCCTCGCGCACCGACAATCGGCCAGTCAGGCTTCAGTACGGCGTAGCCCTCTTTCACCAAGATGTCGGCAGTTCGGGCACCAATTCTGGGATAGGAGTTAATATTATGTCTGCGAATACTTTCGTCATAGCCCTCCTGGTCGTCATACTCACGCGGGTAGTGCCACAGCAGGCCCGGAAGCGGCTCACCGTCCCAGTCGGCCGGCATTACAACCTCCATCCAGAACTCAATGCCGTCTGCACGGCGAACCTTGAACCGGTCGCGCTGAGCTTGTGTAACTGCTTCGTTGTAATCAACATTCTGAGTTAACTGCTGACGGTTATCGGAGGAGACATCTACGTGCCAGTAGTTAGGATATACGGTAGAAGACTGGCGCTCGATTACAATCTGATCTGCGTTGTTATCGAGTATGGAAGTTACACTTTCATAGTAGTTTTCAGAGCTATGGAAAATTCTTTCTTTATCACCTGATTCAATTTCAACCCTGTCAATAAAAGGTCGGGGTGCATTCTCTTCAACTTCTTCGGAGTATTCGATGCCGGTCAGAAATACGTGATCTGTATCATCCGTCAGGCGTACAGCACTCACACCGAGTGAACCCGATGTAAAAGAGAGGTTACCGGGGTTTTCATAAAATTCACGGAAGCTGTACCTGTAAATTGTATAAGTCTCTTCAGGGTTATCAGCATAAACTGCATAGAGATGCTCCCTTCCGCTGCGCCTTTCTGTAATAAAGAGAATGTCGCCATCTTCGGTGTATCTCACTGAGCTTAATTCGTTTTTCGACTCATACAGAACTGTCATATCCTCTTCACCGAAAGGTGGAAGCCACTGCACAACACGGTCGGCAATATCGTTATCGTTGGAGTTTTCATTCTCTTCTCCGTTCTCCTCATCTTCATCATCTTCGGTTTTCAGCAGAAGGCTAAGCCCTTCGCCATCCGGTCTCCATCTGACATCGCGGCGTCCATTATCCTCAATTCGATCAGAATCTTGAATACCTTCGTTAGAGTCGGCTGTTCGAAGCGTGGCCAGCACATTGCCGTTCAGGTCCCAGATCTCTTCTGTCCAGGCAAACCGACTTACTGGAACTATATATGAGAACGGTTTTTGCACGGTTTGAACAATCACATGCTCACCCGATGGCGCTGCATCGACGCTGCGAATCATAGCCGGGCTGCCGATATTGGTTGCCCTGCGGTTTTGGGTATCAATGCGGACCAACTGACCGGTAATATGGTACTCCAGCAGGTCGCCCTCAAATTTATCCTCAAGCAGTGATGGGTAGGTTCGAAGCCTGTTTTCATCTTCTGTAGTAGTTCTGACCTTCAGTTCAGTCGGGGTGTCCGGTCGAACCGGCTCGCTTCCGCGTCGTTCCGGTACCAGAACCGCGAAAAGATTACGGCTGTCGCCAGCCCACTGAATACCGCTATGGAGCGTAGCCAATACCGGACGGCGTGTAACCTGCCGAGTAGATCCCGAACTTGCATCGGTCACATAGATATGGGTTGCATCTTCAGTGTGTCCGTACCAGGCAATTTTAGATCCGTCGGGCGACCATTCTGTATGACTGATTGTCAACCCATCCGGTACACGCAGCGACTGTTTATCACCGGTTCTGGTGTTCACAAGTTCAAGTCCGCCGGTAGCCCGCTGGGTTGTCAGTGAGCGTGTGCGATTACCTTCATAGTCGATCTGCAAACCTGCAATATTGTAGTGTGGTTTTGCAAAATAGGAGAGCGGTGTAATCCCTGTTCGTTTTCTATTGATAACATAATCTCCATTCGGACTCATGTCGTCGAAAGAGACATTTTCATGTGAGGGAGCCAGAATTTCCTCAGATATAGACTCCGGCGGGGTAAGGTAGCTGTCGCTGAAATCCTGTGCAATTAAGGTTGTTGACAGGGCAGAAATGAGTATCCCGGCAACTAGCACCGGATAAAATAGTAGACTGTATTTCATTTGATAACGATTTAATTAATGTAATAAGAGATGGTTAAAATCATGAACCTGATTTTATTATGAGGTTCATCATTCCAATCATATTAATTTTAGCACAAGTATAAAAAGCCGCCCAGATCGAATATGGGCGGCTTTAGTAGGTTCAATAATTATAATCAAGTAATCTGTGCTTATGATGCATCATAGTCGGAACAGACAACTTCTAATCCCTGGTCATCTTGAATTCGAAGATGATATTGATCTGCCTGGAAAATTCGTTCAGCAAGTTCTGCATCTGCTGACCCGGCTCCATCATCATCCGTCACAAAAGCAGGATATTCACTTGCATCACCAACTACATCTTCGCCGTCATTGCAAGTATTGAAATGAACCTGCCAATCGAATGTTGCATCTGCAGCAAAATTCTCTACAGATATCTCCGCGATTAACTCGTCAGGAATAGACAATCCGGTCAGATCTGAACTTCCGCTCGGATCATCAGCATCGCCTAATTCAAAATCAGTTGTAAATGAAACTGCATCTTTTTCGATTGTAAATGCCATATCTTTAAAGTTTACAGCTACCTCAAGTTCTTCTCCTTCCTGGAGTTCAAGTTGAGCAAAATAATCACGACCGTTTCCAATGTTCTCTGAATTAAGACCAACTTCAACGGTACCGTGATTGCTGTTGGCAGGGATTACAACCTGATTATTCGAATTAAGAATATCAATTTGAGTCCCTTCAACAGCATCGCCATCTACTATAGCAACTCCTGCCGATCGATCCGATCCGGTTTGAGCACCGATTAACTGAACTTTCAGAGAGACCGTTTTAGGGTCGGTCTGGTCAGCCTCAAATTCCGCCGTATAAGAGAGTGAACTGCTTGCCGGATTTGGCCGAGCCCATTCTACCTGATTGATATCATCAAGGTGAAATTGTGATGCGTGATCTTCAAATAAACCATCACAACCCATGACCAAAAGCACGGCCAGCAGGAAGGATGTCAATTTTAGAGTGTTTTTTAATATCATAACAAAGTTGTTTTTAAATCTTTTGGTTTAATGACCTCAGTAATTAATAGCCTGGGTTCTGTTCCAGATTTGGATTATTATCTACTTCACTTTGCGGCAAAACCGAAAGAATCCTAAAGTCATCATATGGTACCATTTGAGCACCATCTTGCTTTGGAACATCCATAGCTCGCCTTTTCAGATCATACCATCGATGACCTTCAAAATTGAGCTCTCGGCGACGTTCAACCATCACCTCATCAATGATTTCATCTTGATCAGTTGAAACAAATGGTGTAAGACCTCGGGCTGTTTGAACTTCCTCAAGAGCATCCAAAGCTAATACCAGCTGATCTAGCTCAGCGTGTGCTTCTGCTTTAATCAGGTACATTTCCGGAAGCCTGATTAAAGGCACATTATCATCAAAAGGGCCTGTTGAGCAATCCCATTTTAATGTATATGGATTACCGTCATTTGCTACAGCAAACCAGTTGTTTCTGTAATCATCCGGATCATATGTATCCAATAAGTTTTGTGAAGGAATTACATCAAACCAATGTTGTGGGTTTGTATATGGACATAGACCTGTATTTGATCCAAGGCTCTCCTCAACCGGGTCGATAGACAACTCCATGATTGATTCTGGATTAGGAACCTGGTTAAATGTATTCGCCTGAAAATCAGACTCACTATCTACCAAATCCAAACCTGATGCTGCAATTGCTTCATCAGCATAAGTTATCGCTTCATCCCAATTTTCAAGATAGAGATGGAGTCTTGCCAACAGTGCATTAGCAGCAGCATAATTTGCAAAGTATACTCCTCTGTCATTACCACTCAATAGATCGAGTGCATCTTC
>CAZHUP010000090.1:0-10558 GCA_964535495.1 uncultured Rhodohalobacter sp. | reverse complement strand
ATACCCGGCTTATTGTGCAGGGTTTTACAGGCAGTGAAGGGACATTTCATGCCGAACAAATGATTGAATACGGTACAAATGTTGTTGGTGGCGTTACCCCCGGAAAAGGTGACCAAAAACATTTAGACCGCCCTGTTTTTAACACCGTAGCAGATTCCGTTAATGAAGAAGGAGCGAACACTTCTGTAATATTTGTTCCCCCTCCGTTTGCAGCAGACGCGATTATAGAATCGGCTCAAGCCGGAATTAAAGTTATTATCTGTATCACTGAGGGTATTCCCGTTCAGGATATGGTAAAAGCAAAAAAAATATGTGATAATCACGGTGCAACTCTTGTAGGACCAAACTGTCCTGGAGTTATAACTCCGGGCGAAGCTAAGGTTGGAATTATGCCGGCCATGATTTTCAAACCCGGTAACGTAGGTTTGATCTCCAGATCAGGAACACTGACTTATGAAGCTGTTGATCAGCTAACAAAGGTCGGACTCGGACAGAGTACAGCTATCGGAATTGGCGGTGACCCCGTAATTGGAACCAATCACACTGATGCAGTTAAACTCTTCCAGGACGATCCGGGTACCGATGCAATTGTATTGATTGGTGAAATTGGCGGATCAGCTGAAGAAGATGCGGCTGCTTACATCAAGGATAACGTAGACAAGCCTGTTGTAGCATTTATCGCCGGAAGCACAGCGCCTCCCGGACGAAGAATGGGCCATGCCGGTGCGATTATATCTGGCGGAAAAGGTGGTGCAGACGACAAGAAGAAAGCACTGAAAGAAGCCGGAGTAACCGTTGCAGAAAGTCCTGCTGAAATCGGCGTTACACTGAAAGAGATTCTATAAATATTTTTCAGTATTAAGATTTCAAAAGCCACTCTGAGTGATCAGGGTGGCTTTTTTTCTGGGAACAGAATTTCACTTTTTCAGTTATAAAGTGCAGATAAATTAATTTAGCAACCAAGAAAATCTCTGTATTTAAATGAAAACGATACTCACCAGTATCTCACTGCTCATCTTATCTATTTTACTTGTCATCGGGTGCGAAGTTATCGAGAAGTCCATTCACAATGATGAACATTCGTTAATTGAAACTGATTCGGTTCAGGATAACAGATCTACTCTAAGTAGCGATGAGTTTACCACAGTCAAGTTGGATGAAGAGGAAAATATTCAGGAAAAAAAGAAGCAAAGTGCGAGCGGATCCTGACTTTTGACAATCGATCTGAGAAATTTCTTAAGGCCGCTTAATAATCATTAAAGCGGCCTTTTCTTTTTACGACCTACTCATCTTCATAACCCCAGGGAGCCGGTGGAGCTTCCACGGTTTGTGTTATATCAAATTCAATACGGATTGAATTTCCGTGTTTGGGCCAGTGAACTCCGTAAGCAAAGGTTTCTTCATCCATAATATCCAGAAACCAGAAGTTATCTGATCGCTGCGGAAGAATATCGGCGGTGTGTTCGTCGGCCCAGAATATCTGACGGGTTTCGAGCCCGGGTGAGGGGGCATCGCCTCCATATTGGGTGATCTGCTCTTCACTGCCGTCCTCATTTCGATGATCATGCTTGAGTCTCAGTGTACCGTTTGCTTTGGTAAGCATCAGATTTCGAGAATGGTCATCATCCATATGAAGAGAGATATGTGTGAGTGATTCTGTGCAGTTTCTCACATGAATCACAATTCTGTCTGCCGCCGAACCGTGATAATAAGGTGTAGCATCAGCCAAATGACCTCTGTAAGCGTTCCCGCAGAGCTGTTGTACATTTTCCCAAAAAGCAGCCTGCTCGGGAGCAAGAGTTAACTCTTCTGCAGCCTCCTCGGGAGCATATGCAAAATCGGTATCAGGTCCGTCACTGCCGGTGCAGCCTGTAATAGCGATAAACAGTAGTGAACAGAGGATCAGTATTGTTCGGGGCAGGGTTGATTTCATTAGCTTTGCTATAGTTTAGATCAATTATTTAACGTGAGTTAGAGATAAGAATTTAGTAAAAGAGTCTCCCCTCCTTCTTAAGGAGCGGACTTTATTTCGAACTCACATTATTTATGAATTTAATATAGACGAAACAGGGAGATTACAAAATCTTCTTCCAAACTGTTAACCAAACAGGTATCCGACCGATTGAGGCTGATGCAGAAGCCAACCCGTAAGACTGTAACGGGGTACATTAGTTTTCAAAACTTCATGTTCAATCACATCACTTTTGAAGAGCAACAGCCGCTTTGCAACCGGCTCAACAACTATTTCTCTGTCCTCTTTATAGATCACCAGCTCTCCCCCGTCCCCTTTTTTCCAATTCTCATTTAGATAGATCAGAACGGTTATTTGTCGGTTTGACCTCTCATTAAACTGATCGAGGTGGCGGGCATAGCGTGAACCTTCCGGGTATTTCGCAATATGAAACTCAGAACCCGATAAACTCAAAAAACAGTATCTCTTCAATTTTTGAGTTAGCTCAGAAATGATGTCAAAAACAGGTTTCAGCTCTGTATCACGGTGTTCATCAAGCCAATAGATAAAATCTCCACGAGTGGATGATTTAATTTGAAACTCTCCGGAAGCACCGATTCCTGCTTTTTTGAGTTGATTACTCTCCTCTGCTTGACGGAAAAAATCCATAATCCGCTGATAGTCATCTTGAGACAAGAAATTATCCACGACTATGAAGTCTTCTTCAGCCAGTTTATCCAGTCTGTCTAACCAAATATCTTCCAGATCCATTTTCTACTTAAATGAAAAGCTAAATGCTTTGTTACTGATGAGCATAAAGGAATATTAATCAGTTCTTCTGATAGAGTAAATATTCTGTCTAAAAAATAGTATATGGATTCAGCGGTGATAATTATATACTGAATCCGTCCGGAATCACCGATCCTTTCGGAATAATTACAATTCCGTCTACCACATGATAATGATCGTACTCCCCATCTTCGAGATGCGATCCGCCCACAATCCGCACATCATTCCCAATTCGAACATTTTTGTCCACTATAGCGTGGCTGATGTAGCATCTCTGCCCGATTCCCATAAGCGGCATCTCTCTGCTCTGCTTATCCAAATCATCCGGAGTAGGAAAATTATCATTACCCATTACAATAGACGATTCGATTGTAGTTCCCTTTCCAATTCTTGACCGGATTCCAATCACAGATTTTTCAATGCGGCTGGCCTCAATAATACAGCCCTCTGCAATAATTACCTTCTCAAGTGAGGTTCCTGTAAGTTTTGAAGTGGGTAGCAAACGAGCTCTGGTATAGATCAGACGTTCATTATCGTATAGATTAAACTTAGGCAGTGTTTCGGTGAGCGCCAGGTTTGCTTCGAAAAATGAAGCTATGGTCCCAATATCAGTCCAGTAACCAACAAATGGGTAGCTGTTTACCTTAGCCCCTTCATCAATGGCCTTGGGTATAATCTCTTTCCCAAAATCTGTTGCCTCAGGATTTTCTTCAAACAGCCTGTTCAGATCATCCTTATTAAAAACATAGATGCCCATTGAGGCGAGATAAACCTTCCCCTCTTTTTTCAGTTCAGGAGTAGTTTCAGATTTCCACTTAGAGAGTTCTTCAGGTTCAGGTTTTTCTACAAAGGAGTCGATGTGCCCATCTTTGTTGGTTTTCATGATACCAAACCCCGGGGCGTCATTTGCATCCACAGGAATGGTGGCTACAGTCAGATTTGCTCCCTGCTCTTTGTGATCTTTAATCAGCTTTTCGTAATCCATTTGATAGAGCTGATCACCGGATAGAATGAGTACATAATCATACTCATGGTTAGCCAGGTGGTGAATCGACTGCCTGACCGCATCTGCCGTACCCTGAAACCAGTTACTGCTTTTTGGAGTCTGCTCAGCAGCCAGAATATCCACGAATCCGTGAGAAAAAGAGTCGAAATTATAGGTGTTTTTAATATGCCTGTTCAGCGAAGCAGAGTTGAACTGAGTGAGAACAAATATCTTTCGAATTCCTGAATTGAGGCAGTTTGAAATTGGAATGTCAACCAGCCTGTATTTACCGGCAATAGGTACGGCAGGTTTGCTTCTGTGATACGTTAGCGGATGCAGGCGGGTTCCCCTTCCTCCCCCCAGAATAATAGCAATCGTTTTCTCTTTCATGGTAATACCCTGTTATTTTTTTAGCAGTGAACGATATAGTTTAACGTAATTTTCTGAAGAACTATTCCATGAATAGTCAAGTGACATTACCTGTTTTCTTTTCTTATTAAATAACTGTTTTTTATTGAACAGTTCCACACCCCTTTCTACTGCTTCTATAGCCTGATCCAGGTCAAATTCATCAAATACCAGTCCATATCCCTTATCATCAATATCTATTACCGTGTCAGCCAAGCCCCCCGTTTTGCGAACCACAGGTATTGTGCCGTAACGCATAGCGTAGAGTTGATTCAGCCCACAAGGCTCAACCCTTGAAGGCATCAGTAAAAAATCACTTCCCGCATATATTTGATGAGCAAGCTTCTCGTTGTACTCCAAACGAGTGTCAAAATATCCAACATATTCACTCTGCAGCCCCTTAAATATTTGATGAAGCCCGGGATCGCCTGTTCCCAATACCAGAAATGATGCGGAGATCTCTTTTTGATGACATGACTCAATCAAACCCGGCAGCAGGTCAGCTCCTTTTTCTCTGACAAGTCTGCCTATAAAAGAGAATACCGGCCGATCTTTATCAATGGAGAACTCTTCACATAGATAATCTTTATTCCTCTTTTTCCCTGATTTAAAATCTTTTACTGAATAGTGATCCGAAATAAAAGGGTCGGTAGCGGGATTCCACACATCTGAGTCTATACCGTTGACAATACCGGCTGTTTTCTCCTTTTCATGACGAAGAAGGTGTTCAAGGCCGTGGCAGTATTCCAATAGTTCATTCATGTAGCCTTCAGATACGGTTGTCACCCTCCATGCCGATTTCACTCCTGCAGCCAGGGAGTTTAACGCACCATCCCAATCAAGCAGCCCGATTTTCTCGAGATTGAATGCCGGCAAAAGTTCATAATCTTCCCGATCATATCTGCCCTGATACTCACCATTGTGAATGGTTAACACGGACGGAGTTTCTCGGAATTCTTCAAACCGAAAAGCCTGGCTCATCATGAATGGAACCAAACCGGTGTGGTGATCGTGAGCGTGAATTACATCCGGTTTGAATTCAAAATTTTTAAGCCACTCTAAAGCCGCAATCTGAAAACTGAAAAAACGCTCTTTTTCATCCCAGTAAGCGTGACCTGACCAAGGATCGATGTAGATTCCCGGACGATCAAACCGCCCCGGAATATCCACGGCGTAAAGATCAAAATCCCTGTTTTCATCTATTTTAAACACTCTGAAATAGAACCAATCATCATAGAAAGGTGCATGTCCTTCAAACACTTGGGTCTTCTTAGCCTCAATCAGTTTGTTATTGTGATAATAAGGAAGTACAACCAGGCAGTTATGGCCGCTTTGGTTTAAATATTTTGGTAATGCCCCTACTACATCCCCGAGTCCCCCGGCTTTGGCATATGGATAGCACTCAGCCGATATATGTACAATTTTCATACTTATTATTTGAAACTATTAGTTTAAAAGCTCGTACCGTTCTTCGCTCTTTGAATTAAGAAAATAATGCAAGACCTGCAATCTAATATCATATTAATACTATAGCATTGGGAAAAGATGAACTTTATTACGAATAACTCATTTTTTCCATTCTTTGGTTTTTTTAAAGTAATCTATGTGCTATCATCATTTAAAATCAATCCTTTAATTATTCAATTTAAATGAGTGTTACTATATCTGTAAAGAATGTCAGCAAAAGCTTTGGTGAAACAAAGGCTGTTGACGATGTATCATTTGATGCAGAACAGGGACGGATTTTTGGATTACTGGGACCAAATGGTGCCGGTAAAACTACAACGATCCGCATGATTAATTATATCACACTGCAGGATGAAGGGAAAATTTTCATTAATGACCAACCGGTGAGTCCTAAAACTCAGAAGATGATAGGCTATATGCCGGAAGAGCGCGGTTTGTACAAAAAGATGAAAGTTGGTGAGCAGCTGATGTATCTCGCTCAGTTAAAGGGGATGAGCAAAGCAGACGCAAGAGAAAAAATTACCTACTGGCTAAAAAGGTTCAGTGCTTATGACTGGCACTCCAAAGTAGTTGGGGAGCTGTCGAAAGGAATGAGTCAAAAAATTCAGTTTATTTCAACGATTGTTCACAATCCTGAAATTTACATATTTGACGAACCCTTCAGTGGACTCGATCCCATCAACAGTGAACTTCTGAAGGAGATTATTATTGAGCTGAAGGAAGAGGGAAAAACCATACTGTTTTCTACACACAGAATGGAACAGGTAGAGCAGATGTGTGATGATATATGTCTTTTCAACAATGGGAAGGTTGTTTTAACCGGTAATTTGAGACAAATCAAAAAGGATTTCGGCAAGAACACTGTACTTCTGGAATTTCAGGGAGACAGTAGTTTTCTGGATGAACTTGAAGACGTGCGAATTAACAACCGTTCAACCAATTTTGCTGAGATCAGGATTTTAAATGGTTTAAATCCTCAGGAGATTTTAAAAAAAGCGATGCAGAACTCTGAGATTCACAAATTCCAACTGGTTGAACCTTCGTTAAACGAAATTTTTATATCTACAGTCGGCGAAGATAATATCAAAAAACAGCAGGAGGCCGATTTACAATGAACTGGAGGCAAACCTACTTAGTACTCAAACGGGAATATCTTACACGAGTAAAAAGCAAAGGATTTATCTGGGCAACTATCCTGGTTCCACTCGGATTTGCTGTTTTTATTGGCGTTGGAATTTTTATTGCAGCTTGGGATAGTGACATCGAATATACGATTGGTGTTTTTGATGAAACCGGTGAAGTTGTTGTTAATCTTCAGGAGATTGACGAGAACCGCTATTTAGACTATTCCGATGCATCTGTAGACACGCTACGGGCTATGGTCCAGCGAGAAGAGATTACAGGATACGTACTCATAAATGAATCCCATATCACCGATAATAACAACCTCGAGCTGATCTACAGCGGAAGTGGTGGGATGCAGCTGTTAACATCAGTTCGGAGTGACTTTAGAGAGTCGATACGGCAGGAACGACTGCGGCGTCAGGATGTGAGCGAAGATATTCGAAATATATTTGAAAGCAGAGTAGTTGTCGACTCCAGAAGGTTGAGCCGTGAAGGCGAAGAGACAGACGATGATACAGAATTCCTCTCCATTGTGGGGATGTTTATGGGCCTGATCATTTTTGGTGCTATTTTTGGCTACGGCGGATATATTATGCGCGGGGTTATTGAGGAGAAGACAAACAGAATTATTGAGGTGATCGCCTCTTCGGTAAAACCCATCGAACTTCTCACCGGAAAAATGGCCGGTGTGGGAGCCATTGCAATCACTCAGTTTGGTATCTGGATATTGGCTTTTACCGGACTCTCTGCGATAGCAGGACCACTTGCCACATCGATACTTGGTTCTAATGCTTCTGCACCGCAAATGTCCGGTGAACTTGCACAAGCAGAAGAACAGCTGCCCGCTATTTTAGATATACCCACCCTGGAAACTTCGCTGATTATCTATTTCGTTATTTTCTTTTTCCTGGGTTATCTGTTATACAGTTCACTCTTTGCAGCTATTGGATCTGCTGCCGATTCAGAAACAGATACACAGCAGCTGATGCTTCCGATATCAGCTCCGATTTTTATTGCTTACATCATCATGTTTCACACCATGCAGAGCCCGGATAGTACCCTTTCTGTTGTTGGCTCGTTGATTCCGTTCTTCTCTCCTATTTTGATGATTACCAGGATTGCGATTACGGAAGTTCCCCTTTGGCAAACATCTACAGCTATATTACTGATGTTGCTTTCATTCGTGGGAACCATGTGGCTGAGTGCCAAGATCTACCAGGTGGGAATTTTAAGCTACGGTAAGACAGCAAGTTTCAAAGATCTCGCAAAGTGGATTAAGCAGTCTTAAAATCAAGCCCTCTGAAGCGTTACTGGTATCAGAGGGTTCATCTTTGATGCAGTAGAAATCAGAGTCGTTCTAACGCATTCCGAACACGTTCATCATACTCTTCGGACAGCCTGTTTTCAATCCACTCGGTTTTGAATTGTGAACTAACTCTGTCCAGAGCGTTCAGTGAATGATGCCTGATTCTCGGGTCACGGTCAGAGAGTAAATCCGGAAGTCTGTTTTCCCAACCGTCCTGTGACTGATCTATACGTAAAATCATATCCAATACATTTTTACGGATTGTATATGGAAAACCTTCAGCCAGAAACGTTGAGGAGTACCGAACAGCAGCTTCTCCCTCACCCTTTTGATCGAGCAGATTTAAAATCAATGGCACATCGTTCAACAGATTCTCCTGTGTTATCAAATCCTCTGCAAGCGTTTTAAAACGATCGGCATCCGTCACTTCATACATAGATCGAATGGCCGCGGTTCTGATTTCACTGTCGTCCGTCCGGATTGCAAGAGATCTCAGGCGACTAATTACGCTGTCATTCCCACGGAAATAGGCCAGCCCTTCTACAGCTGCCAGTCGAACTTCCTGGCTGTAGTTAGACGAAAGTCTGTCAAAAAACAGCTGGTCTGTACCCGAGGCTCCCGATGTAACCGCCGAAAGCGTTCTGAGTAACTCTGCATAAACCTCACTATTATCTTCTCCCCTCATTTGATCCTGCAATGCGAGTTGCAGATCCGGATTATCTGAATAAGACGATAAACCCCTTGCGGCAGATATTCTGTCTTGTACATCCTCTTCATTTCGCAGCTGGTAGATCCAGAATTCAAAAGGTTTTTCTACATTGAGGTAAATATCATCACGTCCGGTTATGGTGAACTTTATATTCTCCGTACTGGCAGATGTATTCAGTACTACTGTATCAGATTCACCCGTAAAGGAGATCTCATACTGTTTATGATCCATTATTGTATACTCGTCAACCTGAACCGATACAAGTTCATTAATCGGTTCATCAAGTGCCGAAAAAGTTACCGATATTCTCTGCTCTCCCTCTTCTCGCTCAACAACTGCTAAATAGGAATATGACTCTTCGTCCGCAATTTCGACATCCTTAAGTGCAGGCTTTTCAAAAAATGGATAACCGGTTTCATCGTAAATCTTTCGAGCCAACTCATCCCATGTTAAAACAGCTGAACTCTGAGTAATTAATGCTTCGCGTACCCTGTGGAAATACTTAGAAAAATCTGCCTCCTGGTTCTCCATAAAATAGAACTGCCAGTTTGAACTTTCACTTCCATCAAAAACATGATATGGCGATTCTGTTTTTTCAGTTATCAACGTCACATCAAAGAGCTCATTCAATACAGTTGCCTGTAAAGCCAGGACGGCATCAGCATTACTCCACTGTTCAGGCTGTACGTAAGAACCTATCCAAATTCCGGTCATAGCTCTCTGCAACTGTTCAGCTAAATTCCCTCGGTTTTGATAGAGATAGATAACTCCTCCACCGTAAGACTTCGTCTCCCAAAAATCATCCTCAAGAACAACAATCGATAAATCCCGAAATGGATAATCTTTATTTAAATAATCTTGAATCCTTCCATACGCATTTACAGCATTTTCGAGCAGATAATCTCCATCCAAATTCCCAATTTCACTGTAAATATTTATCTGATGGTCGGATCTGCGATCAAACAGAGATCGGTACTCCGAATTCAGATTTTCACGATTTTGAGTAGTGGCAACTAATTCCAGATTTCCAATAGAAAATGAGAGATCCACAGCGGAAATTTCTTTATTGGAATTAAAGGTGGTCACCTCTTCTGAGACACTTTCAACATCTACTGAAGACATTCGGCCGTTCGAGACTATAGTCTTTCCAGCGGGATGAGTAAATATGAGCTCAGATGTAAATCGATTTCTTGGATGATCCGGAACCGGCAGCCAATGTGAATTCGACAGAGGTAAATATGAGGTAAAAAATGTTCCTTTAGCCGTCTGATGGTAGCCGAAAGAAGGTGTACTCCGGTACTGTATTCTAAGCGTAAAAGATTCGCCCTGCCCATATTCATTACCCGTTAATATAATGAGATGATTTCCCTCAATGTAGAACTCTTTCGAATTGTCGTTGATTACGGTACTCACTATTTCCAAACCGCGAGCGTCAAATATCAAAGAATCAACAGAACTGACTTTTAATGAAATTGTGTAGAGCAGATCACCTTCTATAGCACCCGTATCGCTTATGTTAAGCTCAGCGTCAAGATGCTCAATATTATAGGGCATTTGCGGATAGGATTCGTAATCCCAATTCTGAGCAAAAGCATTTTGAATAAAGAATATGCTCAGAGTAGAAATCAGAAGAGTTGTCAGAGTAACTTTTTGAGTCATTTTAATTATTGAATAATGATAAAATTTTGGATCTAAGTGCAGGACTTGTTGAAAGCGCATTTCCGGTATAAATAGATTCTTGTCCCGATAAATCTGTATATGAACCTCCGGCCTCTGTTATCACCGGTAATAACGCGGCAGCATCCCAGATATTTAAAA
>CAZHUP010000089.1:0-10574 GCA_964535495.1 uncultured Rhodohalobacter sp. | reverse complement strand
TTGTAGAAGAGCTTTACGAACAATATCAGGCCGATCCAGACTCTGTTCCCAATCATTGGCGAAAATATTTCGACCAAATTGATGGCACTGAGATTCCTGCCCCTGAAGAGACTGCAAAAAAACCTGCTAAATCTGAGAGAAGAGTAGAGCCTGAGGCAAAGAAAGAGCCTGCTAAGGAGAAGAAGGATAAAAAAGTTAGTACTGAGCCAACTATTCCTGAGGGAGCCGAACTCGAAAAAATAAAGGGTGTTGCTTCCAAAATTGTGGAAAACATGGATGAGAGCGTGGAAGTACCTACCGCCACCTCTTTGCGCGTCCTCCCGGTGAAAATGCTTACCGAAGATCGATCTATTGTAAATACACACTTACTAAAACGTGGTGAGCCGAAAGCCTCTTTTACCCATTTTATCGCATGGGCGGTTATTCGTGCACTCAAGGATTTCCCGAGCATTAATGGCTATTACACACAAAAAGATAATACTCATTATAAAGTACACCCCGGACAGGTAAATCTCGGTATTGCCGTTGATCTGGAAAGCAGAGACGGATCCAGAAATCTGGTGGTTCCAAATATCAAGGGCGTTGACAAGATGAACTTCAAAGAGTTCCTCTACGCCTATGCAGAGTTAATTGAGAAAGCAAGAAACGGCAAGCTTGAGGTTTCCGACTTTCAGAATACTACTATAAGTGTTACGAATCCCGGTACAATAGGTACCGTTTCTTCTGTTCCTCGTCTAATGAAAGGACAAGGTGCTATTATTGCAACCGGAGCCATCAACTATCCGGCTGAATTTCAGTCTATGGCACAGGATGTACTCAATCAACTGGGGGTTAGCAAAGTGATGACCATGACCTGTACGTACGATCACCGTATTATACAGGGTGCAGAATCAGGAATGTTCCTGCAAAAAGTTCATCAGCTGCTCAATGGTGAAGAAGATTTTTACGATACCATTTTCCGCGATCTGGAAATCCCGTTTCAGCCTCTTCCTTATGGAGAAGATAAGTACGAAGGTCAGTTAAGCGGCAAAGCGAATACGCTGGAGCAGGATCGCCGGGCGATTGCAGTTTGGAGACTCATCAACATGTATCGCATGCGCGGACACGTTCTGTCAGATCTGGATCCTCTGGGATCAGGACCGGGGCAGAGTCCGGAGCTCGATCTAGAATATTATGGTCTTACCCTCTGGGATTTGGATCGTGAATTTTTCTGCGACGGACTTGGTGGCAAAAAAACCGCCAAACTAAGAGACATCATTCAGCTACTCAGAAACACTTATTGCGGTAAAATCGGAGCTGAATATAAGCATCTACTCGATCTGAAAGAGCGCAGATGGCTTCGGGAAACCATGGAGTCGACCACTAATACTCCAAATCTTTCCAAAGAAGAAAAAGAAGATATACTGCACAAGCTGAATCAGGCAATGGCCTTTGAGCAGTTTCTACATAAAAAATATATCGGCCATAAACGATTTTCCCTGGAAGGAGCTGAAACTCTGATACCAATGATGCACTTCCTGATGGAGAAAGCGGGTGAAAAAGATATTGAGAAGTTTTTCCTCGGCATGGCTCATCGCGGCCGTTTGAATATTCTTGTGAATATCATGAATAAGCCATACCGAAAAGTATTCGCCGATTTTGAAGGAAATATCGATCCGGACACCATCCAGGGATCCGGTGACGTGAAATATCACCTTGGCTCTAAGGGTTCTTATGAAACCAAGAGTGGAAAAGCTATAGAGCTTGAATTGTTGCCTAATCCAAGTCACCTCGAAGCAGTGAATCCGGTGGTAGAAGGGGCAACTCGTGCCAATCAGGATCACTATGAAGGAGACGAAGATCCCAAAAAGAAAATTGTGCCTATTTTGATGCACGGTGATGCCGCATTTGCTGGTCAAGGAGTAGTCGCTGAAACACTGAATATGTCTCAACTAAGAGGCTATGAAACCGGCGGTTCAATCCATGTGATCATCAATAATCAGATCGGCTTTACCACCCTGCCCGAAGATGCCCGTTCTACCGAATACGCATCCGACCTGGCGAAAATGATTCTTGCACCGATTTTCCATGTAAATGGTGATGATCCGGAAGCAGCTGTTCATGCGATAAACCTGGCAATTGAATATCGGCAAAAATTTGGCAAGGATGTCGTGATCGATCTGATTTGCTACCGTAAGCATGGCCACAACGAAGGCGACGAGCCTGCATTTACACAACCGGGTATGTATAAGGAGATAGATAATCACGATCCGGTTCGTGACATCTACGTAAAAGAACTTCTCCGAAAGGGTGAATTCAGCGAAGAGGAGATCCAGGCAATTTTTGATGAGTTCGAAGAACTTCTGAATGAAGCATTTGAAGACGCCAAGAGTTCACCTGCTCTTGAGGTAACCGATAAAATGCTGGATAGAACCGAAGAATCTCAAAAAGATCGTAATAAATTTCCAGACACAACATTCTCCATTGACGAGTTAAAGGAGATTGCCGTTAAGCTGAATACCGTTCCTAAGAACTTCGATGCAAACCCTAAGCTTTTGCGTCAGCTTGCTAAACGAGCCGATGCAGCTCAGAAGAATGAGAAAAAAATTGACTGGGGTTTCGCAGAAGCTCTCGCATTTGGATCCCTTCTTAAGAGTGGACGAACCATTCGATTAACCGGGCAGGATGTGGAGCGAGGAACATTCTCGCATCGCCATGTTGTTCTACACGGTACAAATACAGCTCAGCGATTTATTCCTCTTAATAATCTCTCAGAAGAACAGGGGCCATTTTACCCGTATAACAGTTTGTTGAGTGAATTCTCTGCTCTCGGTTTCGAATTCGGTTACTCCGCTGCTAAACTGGATGCTTTGGTCATTTGGGAAGCTCAGTTTGGAGATTTTGTGAACGGTGCTCAAATTATTATCGATCAGTTTATCTCAGCATCTCAAGCAAAGTGGGGTCAACAATCAGCGCTGGTTATGACTCTCCCTCACGGTTACGAAGGACAGGGACCGGAACACTCTTCTGCAAGACTGGAGCGATTTCTACAGCAATGTGCAGAAGATAATATGCAGATTGCAAATCTTACCACACCGTCGCAGTATTTCCATGCGCTTCGAAAACAGACTTTACAGGAAGATAAGAAGCCGCTTATCATTATGTCTCCAAAAAGTCTACTGAGGCATCCGCTTGCGGTTTGCAGTGTGGAGGAGCTGGCAAACGGTAAATTCATGCCGTTTATTAAAGATGAGACAGTAGAAGATGAAAAAGCCATCGACAGAATAGTTATCTGTTCCGGTAAGGTCTATTACGATCTTTACAAAGAGCGTGAAGAACGAGGGCTTGGAAATGTGGCTTTGGCCAGATTAGAACAGTTTTATCCATTCCCTGACAAAGACATCTCAAGTTACTTGGATGAGTTGAGTCACGTAAATGAAATCGTATGGTGTCAGGAAGAGCCCAAAAATATGGGGGCATGGACTTACGCAGCACCACGTTTCATGGAGCTTCTTAAGGATGGACAAAAACTTACTTACGTAGGACGTCAGGCATCAGCCTCTCCTGCCACAGGTCAAAAGAAAATTCACGAAGTAGAGCAGAATAATCTCGTGAATAAGGCACTGACGGTTTAGTTTCGTCCTAACTTCAAAAATGTACAAAGGCGGTTGAGAGTTCTCAATCGCCTTTTTTATTTGAGAGGTAATAGACAGACACGGTATTTCTGAAATTCCGGACTCAAAACAATTATTAAACTTAAACTTATTGAGTTCTCGACGCTGTTTGAACTGACGTGACTTGTACTAATCTTGTATAGGTCAACCACATTTAGGCATCAACAGCCTGAAACATGCAGACTGCCCCTTACCTCAAGCCATTTGGAATGCCTTTACAGATTCGGCTAACTGCATCGTGGCTGTGAAGGCTTTCAAGATGGGCACATCGAACCACAAAATCGCGAATCCGTTCATCGGTATTCAGTTCGTCATAAAGTAAACGTGCGGCATCTTCTACAAACTTCTGGTATGCTCCGTTTAACTCTGCAAAAGCCTGTTCATCTTCGCGCTTAACCATTACCTGAGTCTCAGTTTTCAAAGCTTCACGACAACTATGAACCAAATCATCTATTGTCATCTCACTGTTTAGTTGCACTGTAATATTCGCCACACTTCGCTGGCTATGGGGAATACTTGCTACATCGCGGGTTTCGCGGGCATGTTCTGCAAGTTCGAATGAGCAAGGACATGCGCTGCTATATTCAAAATCGAGATGTGCAAAACGGGTGAAAACATCATTTTCATCCAATTTCCCCTCAATCGATACATTATAATATTGATAACCACTCAACCCTGATCGTAAACTCTCCTGGAGCATGGGATAGCTAAAAGAAAGCTTTAAAAATGCGGATTGGCTATCAAGGTCCTCTTTGTACTGTTCCAAAACCTCTTTCAACTTATCCGGATGGAAAACATCGTGCTGAAATTTATAGAAAGTCCGCATAATACGGCTCATGTTGATCCCTTTCTTTCCGGCCTCGAGTCCCACATAACCATCCACAGAGGTTTCCAGCGTAATAAGTTCTCCTGAAGGAGTTTGGTATTTTAATGGGAGCTTAAAATTTGATATCCCTACCTGTTGAATAGGAACATTTGCGCCTTCAATGAGAGAAGCAGGTCCATTTTGCAAATCGGGCAAGCTCTCTTTGTATTGATCTGTTACCACAAATGTAGGATCGTAGAATCGTTTTAGACTTGTTGAAATCATAGGTCTTTCTATTTCAGATTTTTTAAACTGCCCGATTAGGACAATATTCAGCAATGTTTCGTTCAGTTTCGTAGAGTTTAACTGAATAGAGGACAGAGTTTCCGTTTGCAGCCTCATTCACCTCCTCTTCAAGCTGTTCAAAAAAAGCTTTAACCAGGTTTTCTGAAGTTGGAATTATCCCCTCTAAAAAAGGAACTTCAAGGTTAAGGTTTTTATGATCACATGGATCAAGAATTCGATCGTGTATGATGGATTTTAACCTGCCTAAATCTATAACATAACCGGTCTCAGGGTCCGGTTCACCGGCGACAGTCACCTCAATTACGTAGTTGTGTCCGTGCCAGTTAGGATTATTACATTTTCCGAAAGTTTTTTGATTCCAATCATCGGATTTATTGGGATTATGGAGCCGATGAGATGCGTTGAAGTGCGCCTTTCTTGTTACAAATATCAATGTCTTATATTTTTTTTACTCTTTAGATCAGAGTTTTATTGATAAATTTAATAATGGGTATTTTTGGATCTAATGTAGTCAGATCATCAGTAGAAACACCGCAAAGAACTTTTCGGTTCCCTTATCTTCATTGCGGTAATTTTTTTTAAAGTCTAAATCTTAAAACTGACTTTTTTAAAAGGGATAAAGTTGAATAAAAACAGAAAGAGCCACTCATTTTTGAGCAGCTCTTAATTTCTTCTGTTAAATCAGTATCGGATTAATCGTTGGAAGATTGTTTACTCTCACTCTCCTCTTCGGAATCAGGAGATGATTTTGGTGAAGCTTTACTTTTCTCTTCCGAGTCAGATTTTTCCTCTAAGACTACCTCTGTTGGCTTTTCTTCCTCATCCGAATCCTTATTTGACGATCCGTTTGATGCAGCTCTTTTAGCATCCTCCTGATCAAAAATACCTTCCGGATAATTACCGCTTGGACGATCTCCCAGCATGTCTCTTAAATCAATATGATTTAATACCTCTTTGTCGAGCAGAGTTTCTGCCATCTCTTCAAGCTTATCTTTATGCTTGTTGAGCAGATCTACAGTTCTCTGGTAATTCTTTAGTATAATATTACGTATTGCATCATCTATTTTTTGCGCAGTATTTTCAGAATATTTTTTATTGAATCCGTAGCTGTCGTTAGGACTATTAGAGTCTTTTAGAGATATATATCCCAGCTCTTCACTCATTCCATATTCAGCTACCATGGCAAATGCCAAATTCGTGATACGCTCAAGGTCATTCTGTGCACCGGTCGAGATTTTACCAAAAATTAACTCCTCGGCAACACGGCCACCCAAAAGCGCGCAAATTTTGTCTTCGAGCTCTTCGGTTGTCATCAAAAAACGATCTTCAAGAGGCGTTTGCAGTGTATAACCGAGTGCAGCGAATCCACGAGGCACAATACTAACTTTTAGTACGGGATCGGTATACTCAAGGAACCAGCCTACAATTGCATGTCCCGCTTCGTGGTATGCTACAATTTTACGCTCGTTCTTGCTGATCAATTTATTCTTCTTCTCCAATCCGGCTACAACACGTTCAATAGCGTCCTGAAAGTCGATCATTTCAACTGCTTTTTTATCTCTTCGTGCCGCCATCAGAGCCGCTTCATTACAAAGGTTAGCCAAATCGGCACCGGCAAAGCCTGGTGTTTGAGAAGCTAAAACTTTAAGATCCATGTGATCGGAGAGTTTCAGCTTCTTACTGTGCACTTCAAGAATCTGCATTCGACCATTCAAGTCAGGCTTATCAATCATAATCTGCCGGTCAAAACGTCCCGGTCTAAGCAGAGCGGAGTCCAAAATATCCGGACGGTTGGTAGCAGCCATGATTATAACACCCTTATCACTGTTAAACCCATCCATCTCACTTAACAGCTGGTTCAGAGTATTTTCTCGCTCATCGTTAGAGCTCATCTGCATACCACGCCCTCGGGTACGACCAATCGAATCGATCTCATCAATAAATACGATACACGGAGCTTTCTCCTTCGCTTGTTTAAAAAGATCGCGAACACGAGCAGCTCCAACTCCTACAAACATCTCAACAAAATCAGAACCACTCAGAGAAAAGAATGGAACATCCGCCTCTCCGGCAGTCGCTTTAGCAAGCAGGGTTTTACCGGTTCCGGGAGGCCCCACTAAAAGTACTCCTTTTGGCAGTGTACCACCAAGATTTGTGAATTTTTGCGGATTACTGAGAAATTCTACCACTTCTTCAACTTCGGCTTTTGCTTCTTGCAAGCCGGCAACGTCCTTGAACGATACTTTACTTTCCGTCTGCTTATCGTAAAGATTCGCTTTATTCTTTCCAATGTTAAGAACCTGCTGGCCCGGATTCATTCGTTTGAAAATGAAAATCCAGAAAGCGATAATCAGTGCAATAGGAATTAGCCAAATAAGAATACCACTAAACCAGTTCTCTTCTATACGCACATCATAAACTACTGCATACTCATCTAATGTGGATCGGATATCATCGCCTTCGAGCATAGTTGTAGTAAACTTGCCTGTGCCTGATTCAGATCTGTCCCATCTATTCTCTGCGGGTTTGGGACGTTCTGCGATTCCTTCCTCAAAAGCTTTTTCGGAATATTCCCCTTCAATGTTTGTTCCGTTTGTTATAAGAATTTCATCGACATACCCCTGCTGCACGTATTCTAAAAATTCACTGTACTTGATACGCTCAGAGCTTTCTCCCGGGATAAAATAGAAATTGAAAGCTATGAGAACTAAAAAGAGAACTACATATATCCAATTGGGGAATTTTGGAGCTTTTTTAGAATCTTTGGATTCTTTATCGGAAGAACCTTTTTTTAAATTATTTTTCTTTGCCATTAAATCTGATTTGGTAAAACTAGAAGAGCCTTAAATATAACTCTTTTTATGCAAAATTATTTATCACTCTTGTAATTGAATATCCTAGAACAATTTCTACTTGAGAACGATCCACAATCTATTTTCATACACCGCTTCATAAATCAATTTGATAATTGTGCTCCTCTCCTGTGTTAACTGTAAGCTGTTTTTCTGCTTCCGTTACTCTTCCAATCACTATGAAGTCATCAAAATCTGCTTTGAATTTTTCCACTAATGGTTCCGGAAGTGTAAAAAGCATTTCAAAGTCTTCGCCACCGTAAAAAGCGTATTTATCAACATCTTCATTCATTTCGTCAGCCACGTTTCTTGCTTCGAGGCTAATAGGTACGGCAGGAGAATAGATTTCAGCACCTGCGTTAGACTGCTTCAGCACTTCTGATAGATCTGCGACTAAACCTTGTGTTAAATCAATTAAACTGTTAGGCTTTACTTCCGATTTATTTAATGATTGATAAAAATCAATTCTGGCTTTAGGCAATAGTTGTCTCTGTACAACATGTTCATAAGGAGCTAGATCAGGCTGAAATTGCTGTTCAGGGTTATCCTGCCACGCTTTCTTTTCTCTTAATAATACTCTTAATCCGGCAATGGCGCTACCCAGTTCACCGGTCACACAAATTATATCACCTTGTTTTGCACCATTTCTGTAAATTTCATCTCCACTATTAACATTTCCCACACACGTAACAGACAGTGCCAGAAGCTGATGTGAAGCTGTTGTATCTCCTCCGGTCACCATTACATTATATTCATTTCCAGCTGCATTAATTCCCTCATATAGCTGCTCAATCATTTGAACAGAATACTTATTGGGAATAGCTATATCTATCAAAATTTGTTCAGGTTCTGCATTCATCGCCAGTATGTCACTAACAGCTGCAGTCACAACCTTATAACCCAAATGTTGAAAAGGAGTGTAGGTTAAATCAAAATGTACTCCTTCCATAAATATTTCAGAACTTGTACATGTAAGCTTCCCCTCTTTTTGATTTGCAACGGATGCGTCATCTCCAATCCCTTTTATAATATTCTCCCTGGAAGCACCTGTGTACTTCTTAAAAGACTCAATTAAAGATTTGAAGCCTATATCTTGTACCGGTTTGAAATCGTTTTTTGCCATGGTATTAAAATAAAAAAGGCAGATATCCCATTGAGAGATAAATGCCTTTAAATAAGGTGATTTGTATTAACTAATTATATTTCTCGTCGTGTAGAGTAATTAATTCTTAGCGTTCCTGCATGACGAAGTTCCTGCTGGACATCAGTGATGATACCAAATTCGGAGTCTTCATCAACCCTCAGAGATACAATTAGCCTGGGTTCTTCCATCAGTTTATCGTACATAATTTGTCTGATAGAACCCATATCATCAATCAGAGCATCATCAATCTGGACTCTAGTTTCACCTAACCGATTTCCTGATAAGCGCTCAGGACCAATATAGATGTAACTTACCAAACGTTTCTGCTCAATTTTTTCGATATTTTCTGCATCCGTATAGTTAATCTGAACCTGCAGTTCAACTTCTCTCAATACGGTGGTAACCATAAAGAAAATGAGAAGCATGAATACAACATCAGGCATTGCGGAAGTAGGTACACCCTGTTTCGTACTAGCTTGTTTCTTTTTAAACTTTGACATGTGTACTACCCCTCATCCGGTTCTGCAATTGAGATTTTCTTAGGATACATTTCCTGTATCTCTTGTCTCCGTTCGCTGTTCTGCTCAAGTGAAGTATATGGCACTCCAAATCTGTCCATAGATGCCTGATGGCGGAGTTCGGCATATGCGCCCATTACTTCATCAAGCATATCTATATAAACATTGTAAGGAGTACGCCTGTCTGTTTTAATTGAGATAATTGCATCATCAGGAGACTCAGATAAATTCGGATCTTCACCAAAGTTATCTACAAAACGTTTTATACGGTCTCTTACTTCAGTAATTGAAGCAGGTTCTTCATCGAGAAGGACCATACCCTGTGCATTAACCAGAATATTCATCAGGTTACGCTCTCGCACCGGTGGTGGTTCAATATCATCAGGAATTGGAGGTAGAACCAAACCAATACCCGTGTCAACATCGATGGTGGTTACAACAAGAAAGAAGATCAGCAAGAGAAAGGCGATATCCGCAAGGGATGACCCATCAATTTCTCCACTTTCTCTGTTTCGCTTTTTATTAAGCATGCATTTAAAATTTAAACGTTCCGCGTGTTCCAGTTATGACAATGCCGAGTATCATTACACCCATCATAAACATCATGGTGGCAACGCCGGCCTGGTTAGCTGAACCTAAAGTAGCATATGAGATTGCGAAAACTGCTACGGGAACACCCATAACAGCAACGCGTTTGATATCAGACTTTCCGTTAATCACATTACGTACGCCGGAAACAAGAATACCAATTACTCCTATACCGATCAGGCCGAAGACTAACCCTATTGCTAAATTATCAATCATAATACAGTCCTTTGATTGGTTTTGGGTTTTAGTTTAGTACTTAGGCTTCGTCTGAACTATCTTCGTCCGGAACAATTTGCTTTCCTTCTTTCATCAGAACGATAGAATCGATCAGGGTAATGGAACCTTCTTCCATGTCGGAAATGATACGGTCGATTTTAGATACACAGTAGTTATAACCGATTTGAAGAATAATACCGGCAAGCAGACCACCAGCAGTTGTCAGAAGCGCAATCTTAATACCACGCGCTACCAAGCTTGGTGAAATGTCGGCTGCGGCTTCAATCGCGTCAAACGCTTCAATCATACCCACAACAGTTCCGAGGAATCCGAGTAGTGGAGCAATAGAGATGAAGAGCGAGAGCCAAACCAGTCCTCTTTCAAGGAAACTCATTTCAATTGAACCGTAAGTTGTAATGGCTTTTTCAGCAGCTTCGATACCTTCATCAGCACGCATTAATCCGGCCTGGAAAACAGATGCTACAGGTCCGC
>CAZHUP010000088.1:0-10618 GCA_964535495.1 uncultured Rhodohalobacter sp. | reverse complement strand
CATCAGATTTTCCGTTACCGCCAACAAGAGTTGTATCGTCTTTGGTAATGTTCAGGCGATCTGCTGTTCCAAGAAAATCGAGAGTTGCGTTTTCAAGCTTGTAGCCACGCTCTTCACTAATTACTGTTCCACCGGTCAAAATTGCGATATCTTCGAGCATCTGCTTTCTTCTGTCGCCAAAGCCCGGAGCTTTCACAGCTGCAATCTTCAGTGATCCGCGAAGTTTATTAACAACCAGTGTAGCCAGTGCTTCGCCTTCAATATCTTCAGCGATAATCAGCAGCGGCTTATTGGTTTGAATAACTTTCTCAAGAATTGGAAGCAGGTCCTTCATCGCAGAGATCTTCTTATCGAAGATCAGGATATAAGGATCTTCCATCTCAGTAGTCATATTCTCGCTATTGGTCACAAAGTATGGAGAGAGGTACCCTCTGTCGAACTGCATACCTTCTACAGTTTCGAGGTAGGTTTCAGTACCTTTGGCCTCTTCAACGGTAATCACACCGTCCTTGCCAACTTTCTCCATTGCATCGGCAATATTGTTTCCGATCTCTTCGTCGCCGTTTGCAGAGATGGTTCCTACCTGACGAATACTGTCGAGGCTGTCACCCACAGGCTTGCTCTGAGCTTTCAGCTCTTTCACAACTGCTGCAACCGCAGTTTCAATACCACGCTTCAGTTCCATTGGGTTCGCTCCGGCAGTAACGTTTTTCAGACCGGTTTGAATAATGGACTGAGCCAATACGGTAGCCGTAGTTGTTCCGTCACCCGCGTTGTCATTTGTTTTAGACGCAACTTCACGTACCATCTGTGCGCCCATATTTTCAACCTTATCAGAGAGTTCAATCTCTTTAGCTACGGTTACACCATCTTTGGTTACGGTTGGCGCTCCGAAAGATTTCTCAATAACTACATTTCTTCCGCGAGGACCCAATGTAACTTTAACAGCGTTTGCAAGCTTATCTACACCGCGTTTCAGTGCGTCGCGTGCTTCCGCATCGTAATGAACTAGTTTTGCTGACATAATTATAAATTGTTTTGTTAGTATTTATTAAATCGTTGTTTTGACAAATGCTGCTAGGATACAATACCGAGAATGTCTGATTCTCTCATAATCAGAAACTCTTCTCCGTCAAGAGTAACTTCGGTTCCGGAGTATTTTCCGTAAAGTACTTCATCTCCTTTTGTAACAGACATGTCGATCTTGTTACCGTTTTCAACTTTTCCGGGACCTGCTTCAACCACGGTTCCCCGTTGTGGTTTCTCTTTTGCAGTGTCAGGGATGATAATTCCGGAGCTGGTTGTTTCTTCAGCTTCGATCGGGCGAACGAGCACTCGATCGCTTAATGGTTTTATACTAGCCATGTTATGACTCCTTACTTATTAGGTTTTTGATTAATCGTTAATTTTTTGTCACGCATTTAATGCGTCTTTTCTTCTGCCTTGATGTCTGCAACATCCGTACCAAAACCTAAGAAGTGCCAAATGGTGTTCGTTTTACTAAAATGAAGGGCTCGCACCAGATCAATCAGACATTTAAGTCATGAAAATGTGCCAAGTTGTTCGAGGCGGGCTGTCAACTTTTCATACATGTCAGGCGTCAGTGCTTCGGCGCGTAGATTAAAGTCGAATTCATCTTCCGGTAAATCCGCATCCAACCGTTTCAGAGCATTACTCAATTTCTTTCTTCTCTGATTGAATGCCATGCGTACTACCGTTTTCAAGTTCTTATCCGAACATATTAAATCCGGCTTATCGAATGTCAATTTTAAAACAGCACTGTTCACATTTGGCGGTGGAGAAAAAACACCGGGTGGTACATCAAATAAAATCTCCGGTGAGCTCATTAGCTGAGTCTGAACGCTCAAAATCCCATACTCTTTACTTCTCGGTTCAGCTACGATTCGTTCCGCCACCTCTTTCTGCATCATCAACAGGGCAGAATTGATATGCTTTCGGTACTCCAGAATTTTAAACAGAATCTGACTGGTAATATAGTACGGCAGATTGCCAACTACGTGAACAGGTTTATCAGACATAATAAAATCGTCCCAGTCGCTCTTCAAAATATCCTGATTGAAAATTTTCAGGTCCGGAAACTCCTCAGAAAGGTGCTCCACCATCCTCTGATCAATCTCTACAGCAATCAAATTCCCAAATTTATCCAGCATCGGACCGGTAATGGCTCCAGCTCCAGGTCCAATTTCTACAATACGATCCCCACCTTGAGCCGGCACGGAATCCACAATTTTCTGGATCATATTTTGATCCCTCAAAAAGTGTTGACCTAAACTTTTTTTTGTTTTTGGGTGGTTTGCCATCCGGTATTTAACTAAATGAAGATATTCTCGTTTTTGATTAGATTAACATAACCATTTTCTGCACTTTTATGGAGCATTCATTAAGAGTAGAATTAGAAATAAAATTTTCTGACACTCACACTGTCATTTAGATTGCTTTGATATGGAAATCAACCCTTTTGATACTGAACAATTAGGCATTCAAACTCTGGAAAAGAGTCTGATGAAGACCAAATCAGCCCGATCCCTGAAAATTGGGCTTCCCAAGGAGACCTCAAATGATGAGCGTCGAATTTCACTTACACCCGGTGGGGTCTCAGTTCTCATAGCAAATGGGCATGAGATCTATGTCGAAAAAAATGCCGGAGCCGACGCACACTTTTCAGACAGTGAGTATGCTGAAGCCGGAGCAGAAATTGCTCACAGTGCTGAGGAGCTTTTCCAAAAGTCTGAGATGATTGTTAAAGTGGCACCTCCTACCAAAACTGAACTTGGTTGGATGCAGCCTAATCAGATTTTGCTGTCAGCTCTACATCTCGGCCACACTTCACCCGATTTTTTAAATTCACTTATAGAAAAGGGTGTTTGTGCAATCGGTTACGAATACATCAAAAGCAGTGACAATGAGTTTCCGATTGTACGAATGATGCACGAAATAACCGGGTCTATGTCGGTTCAGATTGCCGCGCATTATCTGGAAAATGGCAGTGACGGACAGGGAATCATGCTTGGCGGCATTTCCGGGATTCCGCCGGCAACCGTTGCAGTTTTAGGTGCCGGCATCACAGGTGAATACGCCGCAAGAACCGCCCTCGGATACGGAGCTCAGGTTTTTGTAATGGATAACGACCTCGCCATGCTTCGCCGTCTCGAAAATTCGTTCGATCGCCGAATTATTACGGCCACAGCTAATCACCAATATCTCTCCACAGCTTTAGAATTTGCAGATGTAGTGATTGGTGCCGCCATGAAGGAAGGCGAGCGTGCGCCCTGCTGGGTAACAGATCCAATGGTTCAGTCCATGAAATCGGGCAGTGTGATTGTTGACACCGTAATAGATCAAGGCGGATGCATCTCTACCAGCGTACCTACCACACACTCCAACCCGGTTTTTAGAAAATATGATGTGGTTCATTACTGTGTGCCCAATATCCCCTCCAACGTCGCCCGAACAGCAACCTATGCTCTTAACAACGTGATCGTACCGTATCTCGTTGAGTTGGGAGATGCCAGCGGAATCCAGGAGTGTTTGTGGCGCAATACAGCGCTTCGGAACGGAGCATATGTCTACAAAAAACATCTCACCAAAAAGGGATTGGCCGAACAGTTTGAAATGCCCTATCGGGATATTGAGATGCTGATTGCGAGCCAGATTTAACTTTATTGTGAAAATAAAAACGTGATCGGCAAAAGTCCGCGATTATCTTAACCTTTAGTTTTTACACTTTTCACTTTTGTGTTTTGACTTTTGACTACTCACATTACGAATCAATGAACAAACAACTTTCACAATGCCAACATCTGAACTGAGTGAAAAAAATTATCGGAGAATCGCTTTTATAAATTGGGCACTCTCCGTACCTCTGCTCCTGATCTTCGCCTGGCCTTACTATTTTTTGTGCAACTCTCTGGACATCATCAAATTGATTGCTTATCCGGGGTCGATCATTTTCGCATTGCCATTTATGCTCACAATTTTGCACGGCCATGTAACCACAGCAATGGGGGCACTTCACCGGCATCACTATTACAACTGGTTAAAGAGCCATCCGTATACTTATGGCATTCTCTTTCACTACGTTATAATCAGCACTCGGTTCAGGCTTTCATTATTCATTTTAAGCTTGGTAATATTAGTCGTTGGACTCGCTATCAGATAGTTTGCCCAAAATGCATAAAGCCCCAACACACAGCATTTCTATACTTTAATACGCCTTTCCTTTTTTGATATCCTCTACTACAGCCGGATCGAGAAGTGTTGAGGTATCCCCAACGTTATCCAGATCTTTTGCAGCAATTTTTCTCAGAATACGGCGCATAATTTTACCTGAGCGGGTTTTCGGCAACCCTGAAACGATTTGAATTTTATCGGGCTTGGCAATCGGGCCAATAATCTTTGTTACCAGATCGTGAATTTCGCTTTTAAAGTCATTCGGATCTTTTGGATCTTTTTCACAAACCATAAATGCAAAAATACCCTGTCCCTTCACATCGTGTGGATATCCAACAATGGCCGCTTCCACAATATTTGGGTGCTCATCGATGGCATTTTCTATCTCGGCCGTACCCAGTCTGTGTCCGGATACATTAAGTACATCATCTACACGTCCAGTAATCCGATAGTATCCATCGGCATCACGGCGGCAGCCATCACCGGTAAAGTAGTACCCTTTATAGGTGCTCATATACGTCTTTAAGTAGCGCTCATGATCGCCCCAGATCGTTCGGGCAATTCCCGGCCACGGATGTTTAATACAGAGATTTCCATTCACACCGTTACCTTCAATCACTTTCCCGTTTTCATCCATCAGTACCGGAGAAATTCCCGGCAACGGCAGCGTAGCAAAACCCGGTTTAGTTGGCGTGATTCCGGCAAGCGGTGAAATAGAAATACCGCCTGTTTCTGTTTGCCACCAGGTGTCCACAATCGGGCAGCGTCCGCCTCCGACATGATCGTTATACCAGTGCCACGCCTCTTCGTTGATCGGCTCACCAACCGACCCTAAAACTTTTAACGAGCTCAGATCATACTTTTGAACGTAATCCAGATCGTAACTCATTAATGCGCGAATGGCCGTTGGTGCGGTGTAGAAATGTGTGACCCTATACTTTTCAACAACCTCCCACAATCTACCCGGGTCAGGATAGGTTGGCGTTCCTTCAAAAATAATTCCTGTTGCTCCGTTAAAAAGCGGCCCATAAATGATATAGGAATGACCGGTAATCCAACCGGCATCTGCCGTACACCAATAGACATCTTCTTCCTCAACCTGAAACACGTTTCTAAACGTGTAGCTTGTGTAAACCATGTAACCACCGCAGGTATGTAACACCCCTTTCGGTTTGCCGGTTGAACCGGAGGTATAAAGAATAAAAAGTGGGTCTTCTGCATCCATTTCAACAGCTTTATGCCGTTTAGATGCATTTCGAATGAGCATGTGCCACCATTCATCTCTGCCTTCAACCCAATCAATTTCGCGGTTGGTTCTCTGGCAGACAATCACATTTTTAACGGTCGGGCAAGTCTCAAGTGCTTCGTCTGAAATATCTTTTAGCGGAACATGTTTGTCGCCACGACGTAGCCCGTCGTTTGTAATCAACATTTTTGCATCACAATCCTGAATGCGTTCACTAAGTGATTGAGCAGAAAATCCTGCAAATACGATCGAATGGACAGCACCAATTCGAGCGCACGCCAGTGCTGAAATTATAAGTTCCGGTGTCATCGCCATGTAGATACAAACCCTATCTCCTTTTTCAATTCCTTTACTCTCCAGTACATTCGCAAATCGGCAGACATCCTCATGCAGCTGTCGATAGGTGATGGTTCGACGAAAGCTGTCTGGGTGATTAGGCTCAAAAATAAATGCCGTTTTGTGACCGATTGTATTGAGATGACGGTCGAGCATATTTTCTGTAATGTTTAGCTTCCCGCCCTCGAACCACTTGATATCTCCTTTTTCAAAACCACCGGAGTGAACTTTATCCCAGCTTTTACGCCAGTAAAATGTTCCGGCTTCATGCTCCCAAAACTTTTCACGATTCTTTTCACTCTGCTCGTAAACCTCTTTGTACTCTTCAAATGATTTGATATTCAGCCACATGACAATCTCTGTTTAGTTTGATATTAAAACGAAGCGCTTTCATTTTGTCGTTTTTTCTGCTCATTATCAAGAATATTTTCAACCTTTTGCTAATCTAATTGGGAACGGCATCGCCTTTTCGGGTATTTAATCTATCTGACTGATTCACAAAGTACCTATGAGCAGCACACTTGGACAAAAAATTATTGGGAAGTGGTTTCGTGAAAGAGGACTTACCCCGTTCTCCTGGCAGAAAAATGTCTGGGAAAAAATCCAACAGAATAAAAGTGGACTTCTTAATGCTCCCACGGGCAGCGGAAAAACCTTTGCACTCTTCATACCCGTACTGATTCGTTGGATCGACAAACACCCTGAAAATTACACCCGGCTGAAAAATAACGGGCTGCAGCTTCTTTGGATCACACCTCTTCGCGCTCTTGCCAAAGATATAGAGCAGGCAATGCAAGAAGTTGTTGAAGAGCTTGGCATACCTTGGGAAGTTCAGCGCAGAACGGGTGATGTTTCCTCTTCAGTAAAACAGAAGCAGAAAAAGCAGATGCCTGAAGTATTGATCACAACCCCGGAAAGTCTGCACATTTTGTTAGCACAAAAAGGATATCCAACGAGGTTTAAAAATCTAAAAACAGTAGTAGTTGATGAGTGGCATGAACTGATCGGTTCAAAGCGCGGAACTCAGACCGAACTCGGACTTTCCCGGCTGTTTGGTTTAAATGACAACCTTCAATCATGGGGGATTTCAGCTACTATCGGAAATCTGGAAGAGGCGCTGGAAGTTTTACTGGGCCCCAAACGCGCTAAAGAAGCAGTGATTATAAAAGCCGATGTTCAGAAGAAAATTAACGCTCATTCCGTACTCCCTGATGATGTAGAAAAGTTTCCATGGTCCGGACATCTGGGTATTCAGCTACTCCCAAAAATACTTCCCATTATTGATGGACCCGGTTCTACGTTAATTTTCACAAACACACGATCACAGTCCGAAATTTGGTTCCGAAATATCCTGGAAGCAAAACCGGACCTTGCCGGCACCATTGCCCTTCATCACGGATCACTATCAGCCGAAATTCGAAACTGGGTGGAAGAGGCACTTCACGACGGCACGTTAAAAACTGTAGTCTGCACTTCCAGTCTCGATCTTGGAGTTGATTTCCGGCCGGTCGACAAAGTCATTCAAATCGGCAGCCCAAAAGGTGTTTCAAGATTTATACAGCGAGCCGGGCGAAGTGGTCACCGGCCAGATGCTGAAAGCAACATTTGGTTTGTCCCCACCAACGCGCTCGAACTGATCGAAGCTTCCGCCCTTAAAGATGCTATTAAAACTGAAATGGTTGAAAGTAGAACGCCAATTCTTAAACCTTACGACGTTTTGTCTCAATATTTAGTAACACTAGCAGTTTCCGAAGGCTTTGACCCGAATCAGATCTACAACGAGGTAAAGCAGACATTTGCCTACCAGACACTTCAGGATAAAGAGTGGAACTCCATTCTGGATTTTATTCACACAGGCGGATCTTCACTGGGACGATATGATGACTACTCAAAAACAGAGATTAATGAAGATGGAATCTGGAAAGTATACGATCGCAGGATAGCAAGAAGACATCGAATGTCTATCGGGACCATCACAAGCGACACAATGCTATCCGTCAAATATCTTAAAGGGAGCAGACTCGGCAGAATTGAAGAGTGGTTTATATCACAGCTCAACATCGGGGATACATTCTGGTTTGCAGGCAGAAACCTTGAGCTGGTACAGATAAAAAACATGACAGTATATGTACGTCGATCCAAACAAAAGTCCAGCAAAGTCCCAAGCTGGCTGGGCGGACGCATGTCGCTCTCTTCCAATATGTCCGAATTGCTTCGGAAAAAATTCAGAGAAGCTGCTGAAGGCCGGTCTGAGAGTGAAGAGTTAAATTCTATTCAACCCATACTTGATGTTCAGCGAAAACGTTCTGTCATTCCCAACGAAGAACAGTTTCTGATCGAGAAGTCGTGGTCAAAAGAAGGATGTCACTGTTTCTTTTTTCCGTTTGAAGGACGCTATGTACATGAGGGCTTGTCGGCTCTGATAGCCCATAGAATATCAAAATTGACTCCTATCACATTTTCAATTGCAATGAATGATTATGGATTTGAACTGCTTTCCGATCAGGACATTCCCATTTCAGAAGCTTTGGAGAACAATCTCTTTTCACAAGAGAACCTGATTCCGGATATACTAAGCAGCCTCAACGATACTGAACTGGCAAAGCGCAAATTCCGGGGTATCAGCCAAATTGCCGGATTGGTTTTTTCCGGATTTCCAGGCAACAAAAAAGCGGGCAAACACCTCCAAATGTCCTCATCACTCTTTTTTGATGTGTTTTCGGAATATGAACCTGACCATCTGTTGCTACAGCAGGCTTACGATGAGGTATTAAATCAGCAGCTGGACGAATTCCGGCTTCGCAGGGTGTTGGATAGAATAAACGGTCAAGAAATTATCTTGAAAGAAGTAGACCGTTTTTCGCCACTTGCCTTCCCAATTTTTGTAGATCGATTGCGTGAACGGCTTTCGTCCGAGAAATTGCTCGATCGTATCATGAAAATGCAGAAAGAACTGGAAAAAGATTAATTCATTATGATTCCGGCCAATATTGTAAATATCTTCATCCACAATCAACAACTAGCTCTTCTTCCCCAAAAAGCTCTTTTTTGGAAGGAAAAAAAGTATCTGATATTGAGTGATCTACATCTTGGAAAAACGGGTCATTTTAGAAAGTCTGGAATTGGTGCACCCAGAAAGGCAAACCTCAAGAACCTGGATCGTTTATCTAGCCTGATTGATGACACCCTGCCCGACAAAATGATCATACTTGGAGACCTCTTTCACAGCAGCGCAAATCGAGAGTGGTTTCAGTTTGAAGAGTGGCGCAAATCATATGCTGAATTAACTGTTCTGTTGGTTTCAGGAAACCACGATCAGCTTCACACCTCATTTTATCAATCCGCAAACATTGATGTAGCTGAAAGTCTGGAGCTGGATGATTTTCAGTTTGTGCACGACGGATCTAATTTACGAGAAAACCTGAATAAGACCGTCGTTTACGGCCATATTCACCCAGGAGTTAAACTGACCGGTAGAGGAAAACAAAAATACAGGCTACCCTGTTTTTCAGTTTCTGAACATGAAATTATACTTCCTGCTTTTGGGGAGTTCACGGGGTTGCACATTATTCAGCCCGCTGAAGGCCGAAGAATCTATCCAATTGCTGAAAACCGAGTTATCGGTTTAGAAAGCTGAAATGAATGATTGCTTAGTAAAAATTAGTTACATGGAAAACCCACAACTAAAGTGTTATGAAAAAGACTCTTTTACTATTTGTACTGGTTCAAATTTTATTTTCAGGCTGGGTTCTAGCCCAAAACTCCTCTCTGGATTTAGAGCAAATCAATCGCGATCGAATTCAGATGAATAGTAATGGAATGTTCGTGCTGGGCGGCTGGGCAATTACCAATATTGCCATAGGCGGTATTGGGATGACACAAACCGGTGGACGTACAAAATATTTTCATCAGATGAATGCCGCATGGAATACGGTAAATCTCGGGATTGCAGGTTTTGGTTACTATGGACTGCGCAACTCATCTCCGGGTTTATCACTATCAGAAACTATCAATGAATTTCAGAATTTTGAGAATATTCTGCTGTTTAACGCAGGCCTTGATGTGGGATATATGGCTATCGGAGCCTATTTATGGGAGCGGGGTCTGCGAAAAGAGAGTGATCGTCTTGTCGGTTATGGTCAATCAATGATTCTGCAGGGCGGGTTTCTGTTTACTTTTGATATTATACTATATGTTCTGAGTAGAAATCAAAGCAGACCGTTAATTGACAGTCTTGAAAACATCCAGTTTACCGGAACAGCACTCTCCCTAACAATTCCTTTTTGATTTACTATTTGGAAGCTTTTCTCTTGTAACAGTGGTGTAGAATATTCAAAATTCTAGATTTCCGAATCCGAACATTACCACTCGATATATTGAAATGGTCTGCATACTCTTTACTGCTCTTATCCGGATGTTTAAGCATATACTTAATCAGTGAACGACTCTCCCTATCCAGCTCGTACAGGCACTCCTCTAACTGCTGCATTCGCTCTTCGTCCATTAAGCTTTGAATCTGCTCAGCCGGCTCTGCCTGATCATACGCTTCATCAGGTGAGGCAAATCGATGTTGATATTTTTTATAACGGACATATTCATTTTTAACGGAAAGAGTGATGTATCTAAAAATATATTTATGCTCTCTGATTTTATCTTTCCGAATCCTATCATAAACCTCAGTAAATACTTCCTGTGTACATTCACGGGCTTCATTTCGATCGGCTTTCATTGTAACAACAAGATAGTCTACAATCCTCGGCATCAGCTCTTCAAGAAGCCTGTTTGCCGTTGAATCGTCCCCATTCTGTATAGCTTCTACCAATTCCGAATAATCAACTCTGGCCA
>CAZHUP010000087.1:0-10791 GCA_964535495.1 uncultured Rhodohalobacter sp. | reverse complement strand
CCAATAACAAAAAAGGCTATCAGATATAATTCTAATAGCCTTTAAAGTTCGTAAAGATTTCCTGTAAGCCGAATTCTGTATCCCGATAAATCGGAATGACAATCATTTATCTAGGCTTCGGATCGCTCCGAAGCTCAAGCGTTCTACCCGGCTGTATTGCGACGAGAGGCGCACAGCCTGCGTGAACTTGCACCCCGTGAGGTTTACCCTGCCCCCGAACATCACTGCCGGGGCGGTGAGCTCTTACCTCACCTTTTCACCATCACCACGCCTAGGGCGTGGCTGTCTGTTTTCTGTGGCACTTTCTGTCCTCTGTTAAAGAGACCTTCCCGTTAGGAAGCACGGTTCTCGTTGGTGTTCGGACTTTCCTCATCCCGACGGATCGGGACGCGATTGTCCGGAAATCTTCACCTTATATCGTTGCAATTACAACGTTCAGAGTTGCTATAAACGTATAATCAACAAAATGGTAAGAGAGTCTGTCTATACTTTAAGCTGTTTCTTCGCTTCTTCAAAAAAGGAGGGATCTACAACTATACGTCCGCTGTTTTCGTCAATGATGACTTTATTCTTTCTGCGAACTTCTACCTGTGTTTGCGGTGGTAAAGCCATTCCGTGAGCAGCTCCTCTGTCCATCGCAACAACAGCCATCCCGTTTGCAAGGCCATCTCTTAAACGGTTGTAACTTCTCACATAGCGACTGTCCAACTCTTTTTCGAGTTCATCACGTTTTTCCAGAAGCTTCTCTTCTTCCTCTTTTGTGTTAGCTACTACTTTATCAAGATTTACCTTCTTTTCATCGTGAAGCTCTTCCGTCTCTTTAAGCTTCTCTTTGTTCTCTTCAAGTTCAGCCTCAACCTCTTCCTGCCTTTTGGCAATCTCTTCCAGCCTCGACTCAGCATTTTCAACAAACGTTTTCTGTGCTTCAATCTCTTTGGTTAGAGCATCATACTCCCGGTTGTTTCGAACAGAAAGCTGCTGTTCTTCATATTTTTTTGTTTTGTCGAAAGACTCTTCGATGCCTACTTCAAGCTTTTTCTTTTCAGATTTTAGGCTTTCGGCTTCCTCTTCCAGCTGGTTGATACGAGCATTATACCGATTAATGTTTGTTTCGATATCCAGAATTTCTTCGGGAAGATCTCCGCGAAGCTGTCTGATTTCATCTATTCGGCTATCGATATATTGTAAATTGGCTAATTGTTGAAGTACCTCTTGCATGGCTTTGTGTAGAGATGTTTAGATGTTTTTATTTTCAAAATCGGTTACGTAGACCTTCATTGGATTGGTTACCGTCTCAGTTGCATCTACGTTTAAGTGTTCAAAAGCTTCTGATAATTCTTTTCGGATTGCCTCAACCACGGGAAATTCACTTTCGTAATGACCGGCATCAACAAGCAGAAAATCCTGCTTTTCAGTAAAGTAGTCGTGGTATTTAATATCTGCAGTCACAAATGCATCTGCTCCGGCCTTAATTGCTTTCTTTTTCAAAAACACGCCTGCTCCACCACATACAGCAACTTTTTTAATTCGGTTTGATTTCCCTGAAAACCGAACGGAGGGCACATCAAGTGCTCTGCAAACCAGATGTAAAAATTCATCCATGGCAATTCCCTCTTCAGGGTAATTGCCCATAACACCCATTCCAAAATTATTGGATGGTGTTGTAAGCTCCATTTCCTGGAAACTGCCTTTTTTGAGTAGACCTTCTTTTTCAAGAGCTCCGCGCAGCTGACTAACATTTTGCTGATCTATGGTTGCCTCAAAACAGTATTGACCCTCTTTACGATTATCAACGCTGAAAAAGTGCGCCTCTTCAGCAGAAAAGTAGTTAAGGAGTTTGAGTACCGCTTTGGTGTCGTCAGTACTGGTTACCAGAGAAATTTTTCGGCTGATATTATAACTCTTATCCAAAAACTGAAGATTATCCAGGCCTAGATTATTGGCGAGCACAAATGAAACCCCGTCCAATGCCGCATCAAGGTTTGTGTGTGCGGTCATCAACGCGATATTGTTGCGGATCAATTTATAAATAATCCGACCCTGCTCATCTGTAGGGTTAATACTGGAAATTTCTTTAAAAATAAGAGGGTGATGAGATACGATCAGTTCGCATTTTTTGTCTAATGCCTCATCGACCACATCTTCAGTTACATCAAGACAAACCAAAGCTTTGGATACAGATGCGGATGGATCGCCTACTAGAAGTCCAACATTGTCATAACTCATCTTTATGCCTGGAGGAGCCCATTGGTGCATAAAGTCTGTTATATGGCGAACCTGGGTATTCAAGTCTTTAGGCCTCCGGTTTTTTGGTGTGCTTTTATCTCTACCGGGAGGTTAGAGCCCGCTAAATCCTTTTTATAAGATTCTTGCTGATGTGTCATATTCTTTTTCACAGACATGAAAAATACGATTATTTTCTCACCATTGAAAAACTTAATTCGCGATTATTTCACTTTATCCTTTACTTTTTGAAATGATCTTATGGTTAACTTTTTTATCAAGAGTAGAAACAGTTTAATTTAACCTGAAAGTTCAAAACCCTTTTCTTAAACAAAGAAACCTTATCAAATGAACAGTGAAATTATTTCACGATACGAAAGTGTAAATGAGCGAATTAAAAAAGCCTGTAAGGATGCCGGAAGAGATCCGAATGAAATTACACTTGTTGCTGTAAGTAAAACCAAACCGGACGAGGATGTTCTGAAACTACTGGAACATGGCCATTATCATTTTGGCGAAAACCGTGCAAAAGCGCTGCAAGATCGTATGGAGTCTGTAAAAAACCCTGCAGCCATCTGGCACTTTATCGGAAATCTTCAGACGAATAAGATCAAGTACATGGTTGAAAAAGTGAACTGGATCGAATCCATCCACAAAAAGAAAGCGCTTAAAGAGGTAGAAAAAAGAGCTTCCGAGATTAATCGTGTAATTAATGTGCTTATTCAGGTTAATATAAGTGAAGAAGACCAGAAGAGCGGCTGTGATCCAAAACAACTTGAGGGTATGTTGAAATATGCTCAAGACCTGAAATACACCAAAGTAAGGGGTCTGATGGGAATGGCCACGTTTACTGATGATTTGGACGTGGTTCGGCCTGAATTCAAACTTTTGAGGGAACTGCGCGACGAACATCAGCACCTCAGCGAAGGCTCAGTTGATCTGAAACATCTGTCGATGGGTATGACCAATGATCTGGAAGTTGCCATCCAGGAGGGTTCTACCATGGTTCGGGTTGGTACAGCTATCTTCGGAAAACGCAACTATTAAAAAATCATTCCGTTATAATGGTACTCTCTGTTCGGGATTTATTATTTTAAATAAAAATTTTGTGATTATGGGTGCTTTTGGATGGGTCTTAATTGTGCTTGCAGCAATAATTGGCGGGTACATTATAGACTATCAGAAAAATAAACTGAAGTGGCAGGATAAATCATCTAAAACTACAGAAGACCTGGATGAGATTCGAACGTTACTTCATCAAATGAAAAAACGAATAGAGAACCTCGAGGCAATTGCAGCCAGTGATCCTGAAGGTTTTAAATCTGAATCTTCTGATCCTTTGGATCGAATCAAAATTGATGAAGAAGAACAGATCAAAAATGAGAACGAAAAGAAAGTTTCTAATTTAGCTAAAGAAAAAGGTGATTAAGAATGGGTGGAGAAGATGTAGCGATTTTAGGTATTATTTTTGGGAGTATAATTTCTATAGTATTTATTGCAACGGTAGGCAGTATTATTAAAGCGGCTATCAAAAGAAAATCTAGCGGGAGTGTAGCAGATAACAAAGAATTTTTGGCAGCACTTAGAGAGTTTAAAGAGAAGACCGACAGGCGCCTTCAAAATCTGGAAGCTATTGTTTCCGGTGATGATCCACTGCCATCCAAAATCGATAAAAAAGAAGAAAAAAAGACGGAACGTAAAAGCGCAATAGAGATAGAAATAGAAGATCAGAAGAAGAAAGAGGAAGAAAACCGAACTGATGGCGGTAAGCTGAAAAACATGTTAAATCAGTAATCGTTATTTTTGTTATGTATAGCTCTTTTACATTGTCTAAAGTCTGTTAATTATAACTAGTACATCCAAACGAAACTATGGGATCACAACCAATGAAGCTCACCGCCCTTGAAATTAAACAACAGCAGTTCGAAAAATCATTACGTGGTTATGATACCGCCGAAGTTCATGCATATCTAAATTTGATTGCAAGCGAATGGGAGCACATGGTTGGTAAAATGCGAGAGCTTGAAACCCAGATTGATAAGATGGATGACAAGCTGAAGCACTATGAACGCGTTGAAGAAGCACTGCATGAAACACTTCAAACCGCAAAAGACAATGCTGAACAAAAGCTGACAGGTGCAAAAAAGGAGTCACGTAATATTATTGAAAAAGCAGAAATGGAGGCTGACTCTATTGTCCGCGAAGCTCATCAGCAGAGACAACAGATACGACAAAGCATTTTAAGATTACTTGACAGACGTGAAGAGATTATCAGTGGAATAAAATCTTATCTGGATATTGCATCAGACTCACTAAGTCAGTTCAGTAAAGATGAGGCAGCTCTGTTTCGGCTTCCAAAAGAACCGGAAATTGAAGAAACGAAACATGAGAAAAAATCTGCTTCTGATAAGAAAAAGTTTGAATTTGACGAAACAGAAGAATCATCATCTTCAACTTCAAAAGTACCCCAGTCATTGGATGATATCCTGGATGAGCTGGATTAAGCTCATCTTCTAAAATTCTTCTTTCAATACATAATTACTGTTGAAGCAGCGCATTATTCTTATCTTTTGACACAGAAAATTGTACATCAACTCATTAAGTAAAATGGAATCAGTAGAAACATTTCGTAAGAATCGTAAGGAAGCCCTGGAACACATTCAATCCAAAACCAAAATGCGGCCGGAGTACATGCTAATTTTAGGGACGGGTTTGGGACAGCTGGCTGATGAAATGGATATTGAAACGGAGATTCCATACAATGAAATACCGCATTTTCCTGTCTCTACTGTAGAAAGTCATGCAGGGAAACTTCTCTTTGGCCAACTGGGCGGTAAAGATGTGGTTGCCATGCAGGGTAGATTCCATTTCTATGAAGGATATACCATGCAACAGATTGTTTTTCCTATACGTGTTTTAAAAGAGAATGGTGCCAATACGCTTTTTGTAAGCAATGCGAGTGGCGGTATGAATTCAAATTACAAGCGCGGGGATATTATGCTGATCAAAGATCACATAAATCTTTTGGGTGATAATCCCCTTATTGGACCTAATGATGATGAACTGGGTCCCAGATTTCCTGATATGAGTGAACCCTATACCGAGCGTTTAACAGATATTGCTCAGACTGTAGCCCTCGAGGAAAATATTTTTATGCATCAGGGAGTTTATGCTGCAATGAGTGGCCCTATGCTAGAAACAAAATCAGAATACCGGTTTTTAAAACTTATTGGCGCTGATGTAATTGGTATGAGTACCATACCGGAAGTAATTGCAGCAGTACATATGGGCATGGAAGTTCTTGGTATTTCTGTAATTACCGATGAGTGTTTTCCGGACTCCCTACAACCTGTTGTAATGGAAGATATTCTTGAAGCAGCCGGTATGGCTGAACCTAAAATGACTAAAGTTATGATTAAAGTTCTAGAAAAACTTTAAATAACTGATATTAATGTACTTAAATAGTTTTTATTAGATTAGTAAGAAACTTAATTCTACACCGTTCTTGTAGTTACTTTTAATACAAAAAGTCGTATTTTTGTACTTGTATTTGATACTGTTTTTTAATTAAATACAATAACCGATAATTTTTTAGCACATCACTGCGCATGAGCTTTCACGATTTTGACAACGGCCCCATCTGGAATGAATTCCAATGGGAGTCTCACCTAAACGAGATCGAGAAAAGAAGCGAACAACTTCGACGATTTATCACTTCTGACCCTAACGGAAATACTCCTCGCTGGCTTATTTTACTCCAGGAGAGTATTGATGAGTTGGATGCAGTGGAAACGTTTATCGAAGAGGAGCTTCTTTTAGATGATGCCTATTTCCCTGAAGATGAGGATGAGTGGGAAGATGAAGAAGATGAGTGGGACGACGATGATTTTTTCTTCCTGGATAACGATTTTCCTTTTGATCAGGATGATGAAGATGATTACGACAGCGGAGAAAGCTGGAAGGAGCTGAGTGAAGATTATTCAATGGATGAATTTGGATCCATTGAAAATTTATCCGTTTATAAAGAGTCAAGAAACTTTGCTGTGGATGTTTTGAAGTGGGGAGAATCTATCAATCCACACTATCAATCAAAACCGGTTCATGACTTTGTTAGTAATACCCTCACAATCTCTGCCAAGCTTGCCGGTGGTTACTCATTTGGCTTTGAGCTAGATGTATTGGGTGGTAACATCGCCTACACCAAGAAAGCACTCTACAGTGCAAATGAAGCTCTTATAAACTTACAAAAGCTGAAAAAAGGTAAATTACTGGACAGTGAACTCTATTTTGAATTCCATAACCGACTGTTTGAAATTCGGAATAACATCGGAATTTATGTTCAGGAACTAAGAGACCGTTTCAATACCGGAATGGATTAGTATTCTCTACTTTCTTCTCTTATTAAGCAGTTGCCCGGGCTTTTTCAATCAACTCTTCAGGAGCATCTATATCCATTCGCAGAAGGGTTGAGGCATGAGTTTTACCTTGCGCATCCAGTTTCAAAGAAACTGTACCTCCACCGCCTAGACTCTCATTCAAAATAAAATTTAGTGCTCCGATGTTGTCCATCTCATAACGCTCAACCTCACCTTTGCAGATGTGCTTCATATACTCTTTCACTCTATCTGCTGTAAGCTCTTTCTTTAGAAATTCATAGATATCGGGATGTCGTGCAATTATCCCAACATTGCTTCCATTCCCTTTATCTCCGCTGCGACCGTGAGCCAGTTCAAGTAGTTTTACAATAGCCATTTTTATAAAATTTTATTTCTGTTATGGTTTATACAGACTTGCTCATTTTACTGAACCAATCTCAAAAATCTCTTCACCAAGCTTTTTAGATATTCTTTTTACTTCATCCAAAGCATCGGGATTAACAACTGCTATTAAACCAATCCCTAAATTAAATGTTTGTCTCATATCTTCTTCATCCACATTGCCGGTCTGCTGGATCAGATCAAAAATAACAGGTCTTTCCCAGCTATCCCAATTGACATCAATTGAAAGTCCTTTCGGTACTATTCGTTTTGTATTTCCTACAATACCGCCACCTGTAATGTGTGAAAATCCGTTTACGCCTTTAATAGATTTTAACCCGGAAATCAGTTGTAGATATGATTTATGAATTTTTAGCAGTTCATCACCTATAGAGTTATCCAGTTTTTTTGGAGTGTCGTTAATCTCAAACTCACTAAATAAAACTTTTCTTGCGAGTGAATAACCGTTTGTGTGCAGTCCATTACTTTTGAAGCCAATTAAAAGGTCACCTTTTTTAATTTTCGATCCATCGATCAGTTTTTCTCTGTCAACTACACCTACAATGGTACCTGCTAAATCAAATTCTCCATTTTGGTAGATGTCCGGCATCTCTGCAGTTTCACCTCCAATCAAGGCCACTCCGTTCTCTTTACAAGCTTTTGAAAATCCCTTAATCACATTGTAACCAACTTTCTGTTCAAGTTTTCCGGTTGAAAAATAATCGAGAAAAAATAGAGGTGTTGCTCCGCAAACTGCAATATCATTAACGCAGTGATTAACTAAATCCTGGCCAACTGTACTGTATTTTTCTGCTTTAAAAGCTACAATCAGTTTGGTACCTACACCATCAACACTGCTTACCAGTACCGGTTGTTTATATTTCGAAAAGTCAGCATTAAACAGAGCTCCAAAGCCACCAATATTGGTTAATACATTTTCGTTATGCGTTTCTTTAACCACGTCTTTGATTGAATCGATAAGCTCTTCGCCTGCTTTAATATCAACGCCGGAGTCTTTATAGCTGAATGATTTTTTACTCACTTTAAAAGAGAATTTTTGCTAATTAATATGTTAGGGATCTGATCACCAGATTTGTCTAAATATAGAAAGAATGAGAGAACTGATTTTGCTTTATTCTCCTTGTTATCCACAGGTAAATACGAGTAAGATGAGATTTTGATTTTGTCTTTTAATAGTAGGGAGTGTGGATATGTTTACAACTTATTTATAAATAGTTGAATAGTAATTTTCCAATTAATGTTAATAACATTGTGAATAATTAGGGTATAAAAATCAATAACTTAAATATCCGTCAATAAAGTAATTAACATTTTATACGTATCACACCTATCTTTACATCTCTATCTATCCACATCAAAAGTTATTCTTTCTGAATGTGTATAATGAAGAAATTTTGTTGATTGATGTGGATAGATCTTAAGAAATTTCCAGTTTCTTTATTGTTCACATATTTAAACCAACTTATTAACACTTTTATCCACATATGAAGATTGTAGTTCAGCGCGTGAAAAGAGCGTCCGTAACCGTAAATGGCAATATAACCGGTAAGATTAATCACGGACTTTTACTGCTTGTTGGTATTCATAAATCGGACAGTAAAAAGGAGATCAACTGGTGCTGTCGAAAAATTTCGAAGTTAAGAATCTTTGAAGATGATGAGGGAAAAATGAACCGCTCCGTACAGGATACAGAGGGTGGAATATTAGTAGTATCTCAGTTCACTCTCTATGGAGACACGCGAAAAGGAACTCGTCCAAGTTTTATAGAAGCTGCAAAACCGGATGTAGCTGAACAGCTTTACGATTATATGATAGAACATTTAAAAGTGATCACTGGTTTAAATGTCCAGGAAGGTGAATTTGGAGCGATGATGGATGTAGAACTAATTAATGACGGACCTGTCACGATAATAGTAGAAAAATAGATGTCTGTACTTTTTGTATTTATTGATGGGGTAGGTGTAGGTGATAAATCTGAATTAAATCCTTTAGCGAGGAGTAGTTTAAAGTCATTTTCATTTTTTACAGAAGGAGAAGGATTACATAACGGAATAGATCCGGTTATTAGTGAAAGAAAACTCTATTTACCCATTGATGCCAATTTAGATGTTGCTGGTCTTCCTCAGAGTGGTACCGGACAGGCAACACTATTTTCGGGCGTAAATGCATCAAAGGTAGCCGGAAAACACTTTGGCCCGTTTCCCTACTCAAAAACCAAATATTTACTGAAAGAGAAAAGTCTTTTTCATCAAGCACTGAGGGAAGGATATACGCCTCATTTTTTAAATGCATATCCGGATATCTTTTTCGAAAAATCTAAAATAAGAGATCGATGGACGTGCACTACGCTCATGACAAAGGCGGCTGGAATAAGGCTAAATCGATTGGAAGATATAATTGAGGGAAAGGCATTGACAGCTGAGATTGTTCAAAATGCATGGAGGGATATTCTAAATTTAGAAGTACCAAAAATTTCACCGGAAGATGGATCTGACAGAGCGCTTAAAGCATTGGGTGATTACGATTTAGTTTTATATGAATATTACCTGACGGATAAAGTAGGACATGAAAAGGATCCAAATAGAGCAGTTGAAGTATTAAAAATTTTGGATCGGTTCCTTTATCAGATAATTAAGGATTTAAATGATGGAGATACATTGGTGATTACCAGTGATCATGGAAATATTGAAGATCTTTCTATAAAGACACATACCCGAAATCCGGTTCCGTTGTTTGTGAAAGGAGATACAGAACCGTTTAAGAAAGTAAAATCAATTTTAGATGTAACACCGGCAATTATTGAGACGTTGAAAAGAGGCTAAAAATAAAAAAGGCTCCGGAATTTAAGGAGCCTTTGAAATAGAAAAGGGAGTAATTTAAAAAAGGTGTTTTTGTATTCGATCAAAAATATCATCAATTGAACCTACACCTTCTATCTCTTTAACTGCGTCCTTTTCTTTGTAGTAGTTTAAAACAGGAGCAGTTTCATTGTGATAAACACTCAATCTGTTCTTAACTTTTTCAGGATTGTCGTCAGAGCGTCCTTCATCACGGCTCAAAATTCTGTCAACCAGTTCTTGTTCAGGAACTGTGAGAGTGAGGAAAGAGTCAATTTTTTCACCTTTCTCCTCCAAAAATGAATCCAGGGCTTTTGCTTGAGCAACGGTTCTTGGAAATCCGTCTAAAATCACACCATCATCATATTTAGGTTTACTCAGCTCATCTTTTACAAGATCAACAACGGTCTGATCCGGAACAAGGTCACCTGAATCAAGGATTGATTTAACTTTTTTACCCAGCGGGGTTTCATTTTTGATGTTTTCTCTGAAGATATTTCCGGTAGATAAATGGGGGAGGTTAAAATGCTCCTGAATTTTTTTAGCCTGTGTACCTTTACCCGCTCCCGGAGGACCAAAAATTATAATATTCATAATAGCCAAATTATTTTATAGTTAGCGCATAGTCTCTCTGAACGCATCAGGAAGGACTGATTAAAATGACGAACTGTATGTCACAAAAAAAAGGCGATACATCAATGCATCGCCTTTATAAAATAGATACTACTTCTTTTTATTGGTAGCGTTGGTAGAATCTTTTTCACGGATTCTTGCTGCTTTACCCCTTCTGTCACGAAGGTAGAAAAGCTTGGAACGACGTACTCGTCCTTTTTTCTTTATTTCAATTTGTGCGATAAAAGGCGAGTAAAGAGGAAAAATTCTTTCTACGCCCACGCTGCCCGACATTTTACGTACGGTAAACGTTTTATTGGCACCACTTCCGCGTTCGTTAA
>CAZHUP010000086.1:0-11217 GCA_964535495.1 uncultured Rhodohalobacter sp. | reverse complement strand
GAATCAGCACAAGAAAAAGCATAAATCAAACAGAATAGAAATCATGTCATCAACTTCTGATACTGAAGAAAAAAGGCTGGATCACGTCCAACACCACTTTGTTGACGGTGAACAGCAATTCGAATCTGCCAAAATGGGTATGTGGGTCTTTATTGTGACTGAAGTACTTATGTTTGGAGGTCTTTTCCTTGCTTACATTGCTTATCGAGCCTGGTATCCGGAACTCTTTCTCGAAGCCTCCACTGAATTGGATGCTTTTTGGGGAGCTGTAAACACATTTGTACTGATTGGTAGCTCACTTACTGTAGCCATGGCAATCCGTTCAGCACAATTGAATCAGATTAAAGGTTTGATCATCAATTTATATATCACTATTGGACTTGCTATAACCTTTATGGTGATTAAGTATTTTGAGTATTCCGAAAAAATAGCAAAAGGAATTGCGCCCGGTGAATACTACACATACGATGGACTTGAGCACGAAAAAGCAAATATCTTCTTTAGCATTTACTACATGATGACCGGTCTGCACGGTATACACGTAATTATCGGTATAGGCCTGATGATATGGCTGGTAGTTAAAGCGAAGAAAAAAGTATTTCACAGTGGTTACTACACACCGGTTGAAATTACAGGACTCTACTGGCACCTTGTGGATGTTATCTGGATTTTCCTTTTCCCACTACTCTACCTGATCGACTAACTGAAAAAAATTATTACACACTATTATGAGTGGACATCATATTTCATCAGCCAAATTTCTCTGGGGAATCGCAATCACCCTGTTTTTCTTAACGTTTGTTACGGTTGCCGTAACCTGGATCGAAATCCCAGAGCCGTGGAACGTCGTTGTAGCTATTGGAATCGCCATAGTAAAGGCTTTACTTGTAGTGCTCTTCTTCATGAACCTCTATTGGGATAGTAAATTCAACTCCCTGCTGTTTATATTTTCAATCATATTCTTCCTATTGTTGGTTGGAATTACACTGCTGGATACATTATTCAGAGTTGATCCTACTCCTTCGTTCTAAGGTAAATTTTCACATTTTATAAAGGCTGATTTCTTACGAGATCGGCCTTTTTTTATTTACATTTCATGCAGTATAAAACAGAAAATAAATTGCAGAAAATGAATTACTTAGAGATTGGAAATCTAGAACTTTATCCTGTAGAAACCGGAAGATTCAGACTGGACGGTGGTGCAATGTTTGGCGTTGTGCCAAAAACTCTTTGGAGCAGAATGATATCGGCGGATGATAAGAACAGAATTCCGATGGCTATGCGCTGTATGGTGGTTAAATCCAAATCCACAAATAGAGTTTATCTCATCGACAACGGATGCGGAAACAAATTTGATGAGAAGATGGAGAAAATCTATTCGCTGGACTACGATCACAGCAATCTTATCGATTCCCTCAAAGATATCGATATCGTCCCGGAGGATATCACCGATATGGTTTTTACTCATCTCCATTTTGACCACTCGGGCGGTACTACAGACTACGACGATGATGGAAATCTCTATGAAGTTTTTCCAAACGCAACCTATCATGTGAACAAGCGGCATTGGGAAACAGCTACAAATCCCAACGACCGTGAAAAAGCGAGTTTTTTTACAGAGAACATAGATCCTGTCAAAAACAGTGGCAGATTAAATCTTACTGATGATGGCGTAACATTTGAAGAGGAATTTAAAACAGCTGTGATGGACGGGCATACTGAAGGACAGCAGCTTCCTATTTTTACTGACGGTAAAAAAACCATCATCTATGCAGCTGATCTATTTCCAACTTACGCGCATATTCCCCTCCCCTGGATAATGGGTTACGATATGAAGCCACTCCAAACTCTAGATGAGAAGAAAGAGTTTTTAAAAAATGCCGTTGATAAAAAATGGTATTTATTCATGGAGCATGATGCAGAACATGAGATTATCACCCTTAAAAATGAGAACGGTAAATATTCCATGGATCAATCGATGAAGATTTCTGACATCGAATAATTATCTGTTTATTTCGTTTGTCCATGTGTCTTTCGCATCATTTTTAAGTTCCAAAGCCTGAATGTCTCAAAACTCTAAAAACAAACCAGAAAATAAGCTGGAAGAACTTCTCAAGTTCCTGAGAAGTCAACACGTCCGTTTGGGGCAATTCAGGAGAAGGTCCGTTTCTTTTTTAGTGATATCCGTTTTATTAGCCGGATTATCACTGCTCTTCATCATTGAAAACTTTCTCTATGTCGATTCCACTACAAAAATAAGTTTGCTAACCACGCTCATAATTGCAGCTATTGTTTTGGGATGGAAAATTGCCGGAAAATTTTCTCCACTTAACTTTCAAAACTTCTACACTGATTTTTTCTCGAACACGAATAAGGAAAAATTACTCAGCGCTGTTGATCTTCATCTCATTCCCGATCAGCAAGATTCTGTTTTCTATGAAGCTGCCGTTTCTGAAAATCTGAAAAACACCGATCCCGCAAAAGTAAAATCAGATCTTAAGGAATATGTTCGGCAAAAGAGCGAATACAAATATTATAAACGATCTGTACTATTTTTTGTTAGTTCTATCCTTCTTTTTGGATTCCTTTCTGTAGCTCTTTTCGATGCAGCAACCAGAACATTCCAGTTTTGGGAGACATTTTCCAAGCCCAACCCCTATCAATACACCATTTCACCCGGTGATGTAACTTTAGAACACGGTTCAGTTTTTAATCCGGAAATTAATTTTACTGATGGAAATCAACCCGATCAGCTTTTTCTTTCATTCAAAACTGATGTTGAAGAGTCATACAGATCAAGGCCGGTTCAGAATATCGGGGACAACAGGTTCAGACCTGCCGAGATAGAGCTCACAAATACAGTTTCTTATCGATTTGAGATGGATGGATTTTTAAGCGATGAGTACGTAGCAGAAATCCGGATGCAGCCGAGGTTTGATGAACTCATTGCGGTAGTTGATCCTCCGGATTATACTCAGCTTTCAAACACAGAAATATCATATCCCTTCACTGAAATATCCTTCTATCCCGGTTCTGAAATTGCGTTTACCGGTGTTACCAATAAAGAGCTCACTTCCTTAACCGTAAATCGGACTGAAGGAAGTGAAGAGCCTGCCAGGAACCATCAAAATGGTAAAACAGAAATTACCTTTACCGTCACTCCTGAAAAAAATGATACACTCACATTTTTGATGTCTGATGTGGACGATCTGCAAAACAGTAATCGTTTCAGAACGATTTTGAATCTTGTTGAAGACCGTCGCCCCGTTGTCTCCATTATTGAGCCAACAGGCACTATTCAAAGTTCAAATCCTGAATTTCTTAACATCAGATACAGAGCCACTGATGACTTTGGATTGGTTAGGGCTCAACTGATGTGGGATCTGCGCCGGGCTTTTGTAGATGGTCCTATTCAAGGCAGTGAACCTCTTTCGAGACCTGGCAACGGGTATACAGAAAACTATCGGTGGGATTTAAACAGTTTAGATCTGAGACCGCGCGATGAACTTCAGTTCAGAGTTCGTGTGTGGGATAATGACGAAGTATCAGGCCCTAAACAGAGCGATTCAAATATTGTAACTCTTATTGTTCCATCATTGGCCGAAAGCTTTGAAGAACTTGATCGCCGGGAGCGTGATGTACAGGGTGAACTGGACGAGATCTCTGACAATTTCAGGAATATGGAGCAGGAGTATGAAGAGTTTTTGGAGAGACTGCGACAGAATCCGGAAGGTGGTTTTGAAGAAGAACAGATGCTGGAAGAGATCAGAGAGCAGCAATCGAATATAGATGACGCTGTACAGAAAATGAATGAGCAGTTCGATCAGCTACAATCTGAAATCATGCAAAATGATAACGTATCTGAAGAAACGCAAAGAGCATACAGAGAACTTCAACAGTTAATGCGTGAATTGGATGACCCGGCACTTCGCGAAGCCATGGAGGAACTTCAAAAGGCATTGGAAAACATGTCTCCCGATGAAATTGAACGTGCACTTGAAAACGTAAATTTCAACGAAAATCTATATAGAGAGCGACTAGAACGAACTGTTGAACTGTTCAAACAGCTGAAAATGAACAGTGATCTCGACAAGCTGGCCCGGCAGTATGAGGATCTCTCTGATCGAATCAGACCACAGGATGATCAGTCTTTGCAAGATCTGCAAAACGAGCTGGAAAACAGTGGCGAGGATATTGAGTCGATTTCGGAACAACTCGAAAATCTGGATCAAAATCCACCACGCCGGTCTCAAGATCAGATCAAGCAACTGAAAGAGGAGTCCCAGACTCAGCTGAATGAAATTTCTGAAAGGTTAGAGGAACTGAACCGGCAAACTGAAGATGAAGTTAGCAGAGGCGGTGAAGAGGCCGGCGATGAGATCCAAAATGAACAGCAGGAAATTAGTAATCAGCTTAGGGAGCAGTCGGAGAAGATAAGATCGGCAAGGAGCGAAATGAGTGGACAGCAAATTCAGGTTAACATTTTAGCCTTGCAGCAATCGCTTTATACTCTGCTGGAACTATCTGACCTGCAGGAGTATATCACAAAAACGACCACCGATACCCGCAGCAGAAGCCAGGGATATGTTAATCTGGCTCGAAATCAAAAGAGCGTATCAGATCAGTTTTCAATTACTGCGGATACACTTTTTAAAGTTTCGTCCGAACTTCCTGGAATTCCCAATCAGATCAATAGAAAGAAGGCTGAAGTAGAACGCAGCCTGAGTCAATCGCTAGATGAGATGGTTGAGAGAAATCAACGCAACGCATCTGTTTCTTCTCGCGAAGCTTTTGCCGGAATTAACGATTTGGCTTCAATGCTGGCATCTCTCATTGATCAGCTTATGGATCAGCAGAATGGAAGTGGCGGTGGAATGAGCATGCAACAGATGATTGAGCAAATGCAGCAGATGTCAGGTGATCAACAGCAACTTAACCAGCAGTTGCAAGAGTTGATCAACGACATGCAGGGTGATCGGTTGAGTCAGGAACAATCGGAGAGGCTGGACCAGCTGGCACGTCAACAGAATGAGATCCGAAAGCAGCTTCGCGAATTGCAGCAGCGAGGAGCTTTTGAATCCGGTGATCGAGTATTAAGCGAGCTCCAGCGTATGATGGATGAAATGGAAGATTCGATCAATGATATGCGCGGAGGCATGACCGACCCTATTATGACGGAGAGACAACAAAATATCCTCTCCAGAATGTTGGACGCTGAGCAAGCTTTGGAGCAGAGAGGAGAAACGGATGAGCGCGAAGGAACCGCATCGTCCCAATATGAGCAAACACTTCCGCCCGATATGACTTTACAAGAGCTTGAACAGGAAATCCGAACTCGTCTGCAAGATCCCAGCTACACGCGTTTTTCTGAATCGTTTCAGCGTCTGATAGAAAAGTACTTCGAACAGCTGCGAAGATTCGAAGAACAGCGTGGCGGACAGTAACTTGACGTAACATCTTTTTACACGAATTGTGTTCTCCCATGTCCGCCATCTTTATTTTTTTGAGTAAAACTTGGCATATTGAGTCATAACATTTAAACAAATATCCACTCTATGAAAAAATATCTGATACTTACTTTTTTATTCATTTTCACGGTACCGCAGCTTGCTTCTTCTCAATCGATCTCATCGCCCACTGTAGATATTGAGATTGTCGATAAAATCATCGAAGAAGGGATTGAGCGTTCACAGGTTATGGAAATTGCAAGCTGGCTGACCGATGTTTACGGTCCTCGCCTTACCAATTCTCCTCAAATGAGAAATGCCAACGAATATACCAAACGGGCACTTGAAGAGATGGGGCTTGAAAATGCGCACCTGCACCAATGGGGACCGTTCGGAAAAGGATGGGAATTGAACCGTTTTGCCATGCATGCAAATACTCCACATACATATTTCCCAATCACTGCCTACCCTAAAGCGTGGTCGCCGGGTCATGACGGTCCGGTTAAAGGTGAAGTGCTCTTTTTGAGCATTGAAAGCGTTGATGAGTTGGATCAATATCGAGGGCAGCTTGGAGATAAGTTTGTCATGCTCGATTTACCGCAGGAGTCAGAGCCTAGTTGGGATCCGATTGCAAGCAGAGTCAGTGACTCCAGGTTGCTGGACCTTGCAAACGCCTCAGAAGAGGTACGCCCACGCGAGCAAAATCAGCGAAGTCCCAACCCGGAAGCAGCGCAAAGAGCCCAGCTTCAATACGAGTTGATGAAATTTTTATGGGAGGAGAAACCACTTGCCATCCTGGATTATGGCTACCGGGGCTGGTACGGTCAGATCGCTGTTGGAGCTGCATCTATTCCATCTGAGCCGGGTACACCTTGGGGTGAAAGACCACGAGTATGGGATAACGACGTGGATGAAGTTATTCCTCAGATCTCACTGAAGCGTGAGCACTACGGACGAATTTTCAGAGTGCTTGAAAAAGATCTTCCCGTAGAGATAGAGCTCGATATGCAGGTAACCTTTCATGACGATGATCTCTACGGGTATAACACCATAGCAGAAATTCCCGGTACAGATCCGGAGCTGAAGGATGAGATAGTTATGCTGGGAGCTCATCTCGATTCATGGCATGCTTCAACCGGTGCCACCGATAATGCATCCGGGTCGTCTGTAATGATGGAAGCCGTTCGAATACTTAAGGAGCTTGGAGTTGAACCTCGAAGAACTATTCGGATCGCCCTTTGGGATGGTGAAGAGCAGGGACTCCACGGATCACGCGAATATGTAGCCGATCACTTTGCATCTGCCGGAGGAGAAATGGTGAGAAAAGATGATTACGACAACTTCTCCGCCTACTACAATTATGATAACGGTACAGGTCAAATACGCGGAATCTATCTTCAGCAAAATGAAGATTTGAGGCTGCTCTTTAGAACGTGGTTAAAGCCGTTTGAAGACTGGAGTGCAAACACCGTTACTTACAGCAATACCGGTTCAACCGATCACATTGCATTTGACAGGGTTGGATTGCCCGGATTCCAGTTTATTCAGGATCCGATTGAATACTTTACCATGACTCATCATTCCAACATGGATTACTACGAACGTCTTGTTGAACAAGATCTGAAGCGATCTGCAGTAATCATTGCCACAATGGTTTATCATACCGCTATGCTGGATGAAAAACTGCCTCGCAAGTAATTTTCTATTCCTATTTTTTACCGAATCCCCTGTTTAACCGCAGGGGATTTTTTTTACCCAAAATCTTTGCCCATCTCCCGTCACTTTTGCATTTTCAGTTTAGCTAAATTCAAACTATACCACTGCCCAATGATTCGACTAAAGTATTTTATCACAGCTACTATACTCGCCACGCTTCTTTCAATGCCTGTGCAGGCTCAGCAGGTCATACCGGATCAGTTCGATGAATGGGTTCAGCAGGGAATGGAACAGTGGCAAATTCCCGGAATGGCCATTGCAGTTGTTAAAGACGGTGAAGTCGTTTTAGCCAAAGGGTATGGAATTCAGAAGCTTGGAGAAGCTGATCTCGTAAATGAACATTCACAGTTCGGGATAGCCTCTGTAAGCAAACATATGACAGCTTCATCTCTTGCTGTCTTGGTCGATGAAGGCGTTATTGCATGGGACGACCCGGTTACTAAACATATTCCATGGTTTAAACTCAGCGATCCGTGGGCTACAGAAAATGTAACTATCCGAGATCTCCTTACGCACCAGGTTGGAGTAGGCCGCATGTTGGGAAATCGGCTTCAGTTTATGACGAACCGATCCAGAGAGGAGCTTCTTTACAGAATGCGTTATCACGATTTTGAGCAGCCCTTCCGATCTTCTTACGTATACAGCAATGTGATGTACACACTGGCCGGCGAAATCGTAAAAGCGGTAACAGATTTAACCTGGGATGAATTTATGCACGAGCGCTTTTTCACTCCAATGGGTATGAGTCGAACAAATACAAGTATTACACAGCTCCACTCAGATGAAAATGCAGCATGGCCTCATCAATTTATCAGGGATGAAGTTGTAACAATACCCCGAAGGAACTGGGATAATGCAGCTCCCGCCGGAGGCATCAACTCAACTGCAGCTGATATGGCAGAGTGGATGAAATTACAGCTTGATGACGCCGGAACTCATCATGAAACGGAATACATCTCTTCACAAACTATCCGAGCTTTACAAACCCCGCAGGTATCTCTTGGTACAAACTCTGTCGATGCCCCTCAAAGAAGCTATGGATTTGGATTCACTATCACAGATTACAACGGAACTCGCACGCTTACACACGGCGGTGCCACAGACGGTATGAATACATCGTTTTTACTCGCTCCCGAACACAATTTCGGTATCATCGTTATGACCAATGTGTTCAACTCATTCCGAGAGGCTGTTGTCTATACCGTATTGGACCATATGCTTGGAATTGATGGAAACGACTGGAATAGAATCTATTTTGACGGATATCAAAATCGTTTCGAAGCAGTATCACTCATTCGAGAAGAGTTTGAGTCCACCCGAAAAACCGGTACCTCGCCAACTCATTCACTTGATGAATACTCCGGCTCTTATCATCATGATCTCTACGATAATGCCGACCTGATTTTAAAAGACGGAAAACTTCATATTACTCTTTGGGATGATGAAGAGCTAAGCGGAGAGTTGGAGCACTGGCACCATAATACCTTCAGAATTCACTGGGAAAATCCGGGGCAGCGAGAAGATTTTGTGAAATTTGATATGAACCTGGAAGGTGAAATTAATGAAATGACGCTCAGGTTTACACTGCGACCTATGGTGCTGCAGGTTGGCTCTTATCCGACCAACTACTACCGAGATGTTGTTTACACAAAAATGGTGGAAGAGAATTAATGCAAAACGATAATCAGAATATTGTTGAAGAAATTATACGCTTCTTAAAAACAGAAGAGGAAGTATTCGGACCGTTTTCGGTCTCTCCCACTGAAAAACCTCCCTCTGAGCAAAAAATTGAGGTAACGGAAACTTCTCAAGATAGTAAAGAGACTGAGTCGACTGTTGAGGTACCCGAAAAAAAACAGTTAAGTGCTGCTGAGAAACTATCAGCATGCTCTACATTGGATGAGCTGAAGGCTTTGTGCTCTGAAGCTGAAGAGCTTCACACCGATCTCGAAAATACGAACCTCGTGTTCGGGGTTGGTAATCCTCAGGCTGACTTAATGCTGATTGGCGAAGCGCCGGGAGAACAGGAAGATCAACAGGGAGAACCATTTGTTGGAGCTGCCGGCCAACTTTTGAATAAAATATTAGCTGCAATAGAATTTAAACGCGAAGACGTCTACATAGCAAATATCTTAAAACATCGACCTCCCGGTAATCGGAATCCAAAACCGGAAGAGATTGCCAGGAGCCTGCCCTATTTGAAAAAGCAGATCGAGCTAATTAATCCAAAAATCATCCTCTGTCTCGGTAAAGTTTCAGGCCAAACCATGTTAAACAGCGATGATACTCTGGGTAATATGAGAGGTTCATTTCATACATTTGGAAGTCGTGAGCTCTATGTAACCTATCACCCTGCAGCCTTGCTCAGAAACTCGCAGTGGAAACGACCTACCTGGGAAGATGTACAAAATGTGCGTAAAAGGTATGATGAATTAAATGGCAAACCGTAATATAAAACAGAACGGAAAGCCTATTTTCTTCTGCGATCTTGCCCCACTTTTTTGTAGTTTGTAAAGCCGGTGAAAAGAGATGAGACTCCCTAATTTCCGGCCACCATTTTATTATTTTAAACTATTGGTTTAGCAATCTATGGCCAATCAAAACGGCTCAAATTATCAAGACAGTAAAAAGAACTCATCTGCCCCGCACGATGGCGGCAGAGTTCCTCCACAGGCTGTGGAAATTGAAGAAGCCGTATTGGGGGCTATGCTCATTGAACATGAAGCAGCAACAATTGCTCTTCAGCTGCTGAGTCCAAACGATTTTTACAAACCTTCTCATAAACATATTTTTGAAACACTTTTTGATCTCTATGAGCGTGACAACCCGCTTGATTTGATCACCGTAGAAAATGAGCTTCGTGATAAGTCTCTATTGGATTCTGTTGGTGGAGCCGGATATTTAGCTGATCTGACTCGATCGGTGAGTTCAGCCGCCAGTGTTGATTATCATGCACAGATTATTTCAGAAAAAGCAGTTAAAAGAAATCTGATTCTCAACTGTAATGAGATCATCAAGGCTGCTTACGACTCCACTACAGATGCTTATGATGTACTGGACCATGCGGAACAGAGCATATTTGACATTGCCAATACAAAGAGCCGTGCCAACGCCACAAAAATTGGTGACGTACTGAAGGATACCCTTGCTCATCTTGAGGACCTTAGAGGCAAGCCTGCCGGTGTAACAGGTGTTCCCACGGGACTTGATGTAGACAACTACACTTCCGGCTGGCAAAAAGGTGATCTTGTCATTATTGCCGCTCGTCCTTCGATGGGTAAAACAGCTTTTACGCTGACATGTGCCCGAAATGCTGCCCTTCACCCTGATGAAAACCTGCAGGCCAATGTTGCCCTTTTCAGCCTTGAGATGTCGGCTCAGCAGCTTGTTCAACGTTTTTTAACCATGGAAGCTCGAATTGACGCACAAGCTGCTCGTACCGGTCGTCTGAAAGATGAAGATTTTAAGCGTCTGATTGATGCGGCCAGCCGGCTCTTTACGGCAAACATCTTTATCGATGACACAGCAAGTTTAAGTGTCATGGAGATGCGTACAAAATGTCGGCGTTTGAAAAGTGAACACGACATTGGCTTGGTGGTAGTTGACTACCTTCAGCTGATGACCGCAACTTCAAAAGATATTGGAAACCGTGAGCAGGAAATTGCCACGATATCCCGTGGTCTGAAAGCATTGGCTAAAGAGTTAGATGTACCCGTTATTGCACTCTCTCAGCTGAGTCGTCAGGTTGAACAGCGAGGCGGTGATAAACGTCCTCAACTTAGTGACCTTCGAGAGTCCGGGTCTATTGAGCAGGATGCCGACGTTGTTTGCTTTCTTTACCGACCCGAATATTACGGGATTACCACAACTGCCGAGGGTGAGTCTACAAACGGATTAGCAGAACTGATTATCGGTAAGCAGCGAAATGGTCCGGTTGGTTCTACCCGAATGTACTTTGTGAAAGAGTATGCCCGTTTTGAGAAACTGACCCGTGTAGAAAACAATCCATTTGGAGACTCTGATGATCAGGGAGCACTACCACCTCCATCAGATG